>CALKXN010000167.1 GCA_938003555.1 uncultured Robiginitomaculum sp.
ATGCTGGGCATGCATGGCCTTAAGGCAGCGAATTATGCGGTGCAAGAATGTGACTTGCTGATCGTGGCTGGCGCGCGGTTTGATGATCGCGCGACAGGCAAGCTCGATACCTTCGCACCCCACGCCAAAGTCATCCACATGGATATTGATATTGCCGAACTGGGTAAACTGCGCCGCGTGAATGTCGGCCTTGATGGGAGCCTTAAGAAAAATCTTGCCGCGCTGAAACCCTTTGAAGGTGACGGCAAAGCGCCCAATATTGATGAATGGCGCGATCTCTGTTATGGCCGCCGTACGGAATATGAATGGGATTATGACGCACCGGGCGAATTTGTTTACGCGCCAAAGCTGCTCCATGATTTATCCCGTCGCGCCGACGATAGCGCAATTTTCACTTGTGATGTAGGCCAGCATCAAATGTGGGTCGCGCAGCATTGCTATTTCGACGACCCCAAAGATCACATCACATCCGGCGGTCTGGGTACGATGGGCTTTGGCCTGCCTGCGGGATTAGGCGCAAAGCTTGGCGCGCCAGAGCGCACTGTGATTACGGTGTCTGGCGACGGCTCGATCATGATGAACATTCAAGAGCTGGCGACGCTGCACCGTTACGGCATTCCGCTAAAAATCGTACTGCTGGACAATTCCGTGCTCGGCATGGTGCGCCAGTGGCAAGAAGTCTTTTTCGATAAAAATTATTCAGAAACCACGCTAGATGACAATCCCGATTTCGCATTGGTCGCCAAAGCGTTCCAAATTGACGCCTTCACCGTCAATACGCGCGGCGAAGTTGACGCAGGTATTGACCGCCTGCTGAGCACCGAAGGCCCTGTCTTGATGCATGTTAAAATCGACCCCAATGAAAATGTCTGGCCGCTCGTTCCTCCCGGGCGCAGCAATGCCGATATGATGGAGCGGTAACGGTGCGGGTTTTTCGAATAAAATACACTGCAATATTATTAGCCATGATTTGCTATTTTACATTTTGGTTGTTTTTAATTGTCGATGAAATTGCGGATACTGGAATTTTATCGTCATTTATAGACAATTATAATAACGAGATCATGATTGGCCTCACGACCTTACCCGCCATATCAATCTGGCTTTGCCTCTCAAATATGGCGGCCAACCAACTCATATTTCAGAAAAATGTGGAGCAGACCTTTGATTAGTTCTCTATATATCACAGGAGCACAGTAATGCGCGTATTTTTTCTTATCATGGCGGGGCTTATTCCTGCTTTATACGTGATCGTAAATATCGTCAGAACAATCTCCTATATGGAGTTCTCGTCATCATTTGCGCTCACGAATTTAGTTGAGCGTCTTATTTTCGGTATACCTGAAGTCATTGCAATCAGCCTGCTCTGTATCTTCATGTCCCGCAAAATCAGCGGTGGCGGATTAGGCGCGACACATAATCAACGCGTTTATTACCATAACAGAGGAGGTATCTAATCATGCGTGTTGCATTTTTAATCTTTGGATTCATGGTTCCAATTTTATCGATCCTCGAATTTGCCTATTACGTTGTTCAAATGTTCGGAAATTTTGATTCTGATCGATTCTTACCAATTCTACTCTCATTTACTCTGTCCATCCTAATAGCCGCTGTCGTGTCCATGCTCTGTTTTTTCGCGGCCAATGAGATTAAAAAAGCTGAGCAAGGCGCTTTGGAGGCTTTCGAATGAGTCAGTTACAACGCGATAAAACCTTTGAACCCTCGGGTGTATCGGGGAAATTAAAAATCGTTCTGCACGATGTCAGCGGGACGCTTATTCGGGCGCTTGGGACAATCGAGCGGCGCGGTTATGATTATCGTGACGTGCATTGCACGCAGCGCGTGGATGGGGATTTTGATTTGCTGGTTCATGTCGAAGATACAGGCGGGCCGAGCGATTTGGATGTTTTGTGCAAGCAATTAGAGCGACTTTATAATGTCGTCTCCGCCGAGCGCGTGGGCCGCCGTAAACATGCAGAGCATTGGCAGTGAATTTCAGAGCAAAAAGTAGCCCTCATCCTGAGGAGCGCAAAGCGCGTCTCGAAGGACGCGGGCGGGTTACGATAAATCAGGGCCAAACCTCGCCCTTCGAGTCCCGGCGCTGCGCGCCGCCTCAGGATGAGGTTTGGGTTTAATATTATGAGTAAAAACACAGTACGCATATTCGACACAACCTTGCGCGACGGCGAACAGGCGCCAGGCTTTTCTATGTCCGGCGGACAAAAGCTTAAAATGGCCAAAGCGCTCGAGGCGTTAAATGTCGATGTGATTGAGGCCGGATTTGCCGCAGCCTCCCCCGGCGATTTTGACGCCATTCAGACGATTGCCCGCGAAGTAAAAGACTCCACAGTGTGCAGCCTTGCGCGCTGTAATGACGGCGATATTCGCGCCAGCGGCGAAGCGATTAAACCCGCAGCGTCTGGGCGTATTCACACCTTTATCGCGACCAGCCCGCTGCACCGCGAATATAAATTAAAGATGTCCAAGGACGAGATCGTGCGCCGCGCCGTCGCCGGCGTCGAGCTGGCGCGCACATATACGGATGATGTTGAGTTTTCATGCGAAGACGCAATCCGTACAGAGCGCGACTATTTAAAAATTGTCGTCGAAGCGGCGATTAATGCGGGCGCGTCCACGATCAATATTCCTGATACGGTGGGTTATACCACGCCCGAGGAAATTCAGAACTTGTTTGAATTTTTAACCCGCGAGATCGAAGGCGCAGACCGCGTAATATTCTCCGCCCATTGTCATGATGATTTAGGATTGGCCGTGGCCAATTCTCTTGCCGCCGTGCGCGGCGGGGCGCGCCAAGTCGAATGCGCGATGAACGGCATTGGCGAGCGCGCCGGAAATTGCGCCACCGAAGAAGTTGTCATGGCGCTTCGCACGCGCGCTGATTTCTTCGGCATCGACACGCGCGTTAAAACCGAAGGCTTTTACGGCGCATCGAAACTGCTCGCGACGCTGACAGGAAATGCTGTCCCGCGTAACAAAGCCATTGTGGGTAAAAATGCCTTCGCCCATGAGAGCGGCATTCACCAACACGGCGTTTTGGCGAACCGTGAAACCTATGAAATCATGAAACCGGAACATGTGGGCGTCTCGACTGACAATCTCGTACTCGGTAAACATAGCGGACGCGCGGCGCTTAAAAGCCGGGCCAGTAAGCTGGGTTTTGAGCTGTCCGACAATCAACTCCAAAGCGTTTTCGTCGCATTCAAGGAACTCGCCGACGCCAAAAAAGAAGTGTTTGATAGCGATATTGAAGCGCTGATTTTGGGACAAGCGGTTGGTTCTGACGGGCCGTGGGGGATTAAGTCGCTTTATGTCTCGGCGGGCAGTGACGCGAACCGACAGCCCAAAGCGACAGTGGTTTTGACCCATGAAAATGGCCGACAGGCAGAGCATGTCTCGACGGCGTCCGGCCCGATGAACGCCGTCTTTGATGCCATCAGCCAGATCACAGACACGCCCATGACGCTAGAACATTTCGGCGTCACCTCCGTCTCCGGCGGCGAAGACGCCATGGCCGAAGCGACTGTGCGCGTCACCACACAGTTCGAAAGTTATCAAGGCCGAGGCGCAAGTACGGACACAGTTCTCGCAGGCGCGAAAGCCTATCTCGATGTCATCAACCGCATAGAGCGCCGCGCCGTGCGCCAGCAAGCGATATCGGCGCAGCATTGATATGACTTATTTCTATCGTCCGTTACTCATAATATTCGGTATTATGGCTAGTTTCTTTCAATTAGTGGAAACTCAAATCATCAACTGGATAAATAAAATGAACGCAGCAAATTCCCCTAACACTCTCAGTATTCATTCTGAATTTAACTTACTATTTTGGGTGAATTACGGACCGATTACTGCTTTGTGTTTTTGGGCTGCATTCTGTTTAGAGCC
>CALKXN010000168.1 GCA_938003555.1 uncultured Robiginitomaculum sp.
CCATTCTGCCCAAAAGTCGAGCAGGACGGGTTTAGACGATTCGATTACATCAGCTTTGAAACTGTCATCGGTAACTTTAACTGTGGCCATAAGGCTCTCCTTTAATCTGTTATAATGCAGGTAAGAACGACAAGCGGATTCGTCAAGACACGTCCCTGCGAGCCGCCGCTTTAGACAGGTCAACACTGTCCAATATATCACTTGGCAATTCCATCAGGCGGGCTTGCTCTGTCCAGAGCAGCGCGCAATGCACGGTTTTACCGGGATAGATCGATCGCGCCAGCGCGCGATATGCCGCCATTTGCGCGATATAAATGGGCGAAACATTTTCCACATTTTGCGGCGCAGGACGGTTGGATTTATAATCGACGATCCACACGGCATCATCGCTCACGGTGATACGGTCAACTTGGGCGTTGATATATATATCAGCAGGCAGGCCATCGGCTTGCCCCGCAAGACTGACTTCGGCTTGACTGCCCGGCGCGAAGATATGGGCAAAATCATCATGTTCCAGCACGGTGAATATTTCATCCATCATCGCCGTAATTTCGTTGTCACTCATATCATGACGCGCGGCAAGGAAGTCGCGCGCAACATCGCGGCGGCGCGCCGGTTCAATATCAGGCAAGATTTCGAGCAATTTGTGAATACGGCGACCACGTTCAAAGCGGTCATGTCCGCCGGACGCAATATCCAGCGGCGAGCGGGCGGGCGGCGCGGGAGCATCGCCGGCCAGTAAATGTGACGGCGTAATGTGGCGCGGCGGCGGGCCATCTTCGCTTGGCGCTTGGCGCGCCCAATAGGGAATATGTGTTTCCGAGAGCGTGTCTTTATGGGCTTTGAGTTTTGAAATGCCTGCGCCGAAAACCTGTATCGTTCCGAATTGATCATGCGGGTCTTCGCGGACGTCATCGCCCAGCGCCGCAAAACCGCGCGACATCCAGTCATACCAACTGCCATCTTTGACCTTGAGCTCTTTTCCGCGCTGTCCTGTTTCATAGCCACAGAATATCAGGCGCGTTTCGGCCCGCGTCATCGCGACATATAGGAGCCGTAAATATTCACCCGTCACATCCGCGTCGCGGCGGGCATAGGCCGCAGAAAGGGATTCGGGGCGCGCCCCTTTACTAATACGCGCAGCGTAGCCAATCTCGGGCAAATCCTGCGGGACAAGCGCTTTGCCCTTATCGGCGGGAATGTCATATGTGTCGGGCAATATCACGACGGGGCTCTCCAGTCCCTTGGCCCCGTGGACGGTCATGACGCGCACTTCATCACCGCCGCTATCGGCTTCGCGTTTTAGCTCGCTCTGATAAGTTTCAAATTCATGGATAAATCCGTCAAGGCTCGGCGCGCCGCGGCGTTGATGTTCCAGCGCGCGCGATAGAAAGGCCTCAATCGGGTCTCGCGCCTCTGCGCCAAGGCGGCGCTCAAAACGCGCCATGACCGATGTGCCGTCTTTGAACACATAGGCCAAAACGCGCGCGTAAAATTCATAAGGCGCAAGGCTACGCGATAAGGTGATCCATTTATTCAGCGTCCCGCGCACTTCCAGCACTTCAGGAAATGGCGCAGCGGTGACGGCCTCAAATAATGTTCCGCTGCGCTCAATCGCCAGCGCCATCAGCGCTTCTTCAGGCAGTCCAAATATGGGCGAACGCAGCAATTCAGCGAGCGATAAATCATCATCGGGCAACGCCAGAAATTTCCCGAGCGAGACGAGGTCTTGCACGCCAATATTATCAGGCAGTTTTAATCTATCCGCCCCTGCAACCGCAACGCCTTCTTTTTTAAGGTTCCGAATAATGGCGTGAAACACATCAGAGCGAGAGCGCATTAAAATCATAATGTCGCCGGGCCGCATAGCCCGCAAAGATTTCGATTTAACGTCCCACACCGCCTGCCCCTCGGCCAGCCATTTGGCGACAGTTTTGGCAATGATTTTAGCGGCCTGTTCACGGCTGCCATCCTCCGCCAATTGGTCAACGGGCGCGTCCCATGCATTTTCAATTTCGCCGCCATCGGGTACGCGGGTCAGGGGCCATAATTCAACGCGGCCCTCATCGGAGCGAATAGCTTGATGCTCTGCAATGTCGCCTGCGGGCGGGACGCTATAAATTTTCTGGCCCGCGCCGCAATCTTTAAATATGGCATCGACGATTTTAAGCACCTCTCCGGCGGAGCGGAAACTATGCTGCAAGGCAACGGCTTCAAAAGCCGCAGGGTTTTTCAAATCCGTTTGGCGGCCTTGTTCCAAAAACAATTCCGGCTCTGCGCCTTGGAACCCGTAAATCGATTGCTTCTCATCGCCCACGGCAAAGCGTGTTCGCGTGTCGCCCAAAGTCGCGCCAAATTCTGCCGTAAGCGCGTCAATAATCGCCCATTGATCCCCCGCCGTATCTTGGGCTTCATCGACCAAAACATGATCCGCGCCTTGGTCTAATTTATAACGCACCCAGTCGCGCGACTCGCTCTCCACCAAAAGCGCGCGGGCCTTTTCGATCAAGTCTGAAAAGTCGAGCAGACGCCGCTGCGTTTTCAGCGTCGTGTAAAGTTTTGCAGCTGGAACAGCGAGGGTGAAAATAATATCGGTCAACTCCACCATCGCCATTTCGCGCAGTTTTTCATTGAGTTCTAACAGGCGAAGGCCCTCTGGCCCGTAGCCCGCTTTTGATCTGCGCGAGCCATAGACCGCGCCGACAACAGGCCCCGTCGACAGAGAGGCCAAAACCGTCCCGTCTTTGGTTTGCAATCCTTCGACATAGGCCACAAAGGCCTGAAAATCATCCGGCGCTTCGAGCATGGGCAGAAGCACGGCCGCAAGTTTTACATTCGCCGCTTTGTCATCCAAATCGCCTGCAATACTGCGGAGCAATGTGAAATCCGTCTCTTTATGCGCGGCGCGCAAAAGCGTCTCGCTGCTGTCATCGGCTGCAAGCCCAAACCGCCCCCGAAGATTGCCTGCGGCCTGCGGCCCGTCCGCGATAACGCGGTGCGTATTATGGCACGCCCATTCGAGCAAATCAGTAACGGCGCTTTGGGCATTTCGCAAAGCCGCCGCATTTATCGCGCGGGCAAGCGCCCCGTCCGGCGCGGCAAGGGCACGCCCAAACATTGTTGATTTAATTTGCTCAACAAGCTGCGCGCGGGTCTGATCATCGATCATATCATAACCGGGCGCGATTTGCGCTTCGACCGGGAAGCGGCGCAGCAAGCGCTCGCAAAAGGCGTGAATGGTTTGTACCTTTAGTCCCTCAGGTGTTTCCAGCGCTTGAGCAAATAAGCGGCGCGCGCGGGCGAGAAATTCAGGGCTACGCTTTGCGGGGTGTCCGTCCAGATTATCCAGCGCCGTCACCAGCGCGCCGTCATCCATCACCGACCACGCGCCAAGGCGCTCAAATAATCGCGTCTGCATTTCGCTGGCGGCGGCTTTGGTATAAGTCAGGCAGATAATTTTATCAGGGCGCGGCGCGGCCTGCGCCAGCAGAATACGAATAACGCGGTCAACCAAAACACGGGTTTTTCCCGAGCCTGCATTAGCCGCAACAAAGACATTTTTATTGGGGTCGGCGGCTTGGCGCTGCGCGGTGACGGCGTGGGTAAAGGCGTTACTCATCATCGCCTCCATCACTTGTACTGGCCCATTCTGCGCGGCGCGCGAGATGGTCATAATCGGCATATTTATTATTAAATTTCGCCAGCGGGTTCGACAGATAAGGCGTGTTCACATCGTCATATTTCGCGATCTGCTTACGCAAACCCTCAGACGCGAGCGCAATTAACTCCGGCGTTTCCGTATATAATTTATTGCGTCCGCCCGGTTCACCCTGCGCGGCGCGCGCCATAGCATTTCGGCCCGACAACCTGACATAGCCGATATCGCTTACGTCTTGTTTCATAGCATCCCCAAATGCGCCTGATTGCGCCATATAGGCCAGCAGCGGAAGCTGTGAGGCGATGCCAATATTGACTTCTTTTGCGCTGGGCGGCGCGCCGGTTTTATAATCAATAATCGACAAGCCATTTGGCGTTTTATCGATGCGGTCCGGAATACCCGACAGGATAAAATCTCCTTCGGGTGTTGGAATAGGCAGCGTGCCTTTGGTCTCTATGCCTATGGCGCGATGCCCGCTCGCGCGGCGCTCGATTTCCCAATCCACAAACCACTGCGCGAGGGCCGATAAATTTGTACGCTCAAAGGCCATCTCTTCGGGCGCAAAGCCGCTGCGCAAAAGTTGCGCTTCAAGCTCGGCGCAAAGCCAGTCTACAGCAGATTTTGGAATGGCGCGTTCATATTTATGAGAGAAGTTTTCAACCGCCATATGCACCGCATTGCCATATTCGCGCGGGCCGGGCTTCTCGCCCAGCGAGTCCATCGCGTCGAGACGTAGAATCGCGGACGCATAAATCGCGTAAGGGTCGCGCAGCCATGTCTCAATCCGCGTCACAGATAATCGGCGCGGGCGATATTTGAGTTTAGGCATCGGGCGCGGCTGTTCTGCGGAGGTCACATCGCCTGCGGGGACATGATCCATCGCGCGCGCAATGGCCAAATAATCGGTATCGGGCGCAAGGCGATCCAGCACAGCTTGCTCGGCTTTATCGCTATCGGTCTCTGTGGAAAATAGCGCGCCGCGAATGAGGGTTTTGAGTCTCCACAGCCAGCGCGAAGCCACAGCGGGCGCGTCGCTATCACGGGCCGCGCGGGTTAGGGTGACATCTTTATGCGCGGCAAGCTGCGCGAAATCATGAGCAGACAGGCCAAAGCGCCGCTCGGGCGAGGACAGGCCAAGCTCGGTTCGCATATGGCGCGGCAGCAGCGGATCAACACTTGGCGCGGCGGGCCAGACGCCCTCATTTAATCCGCCCAAAATCAATTTATCCGCCGTAATCATCCGCGCCTCTAATGGGCCGAGGATTTGCAAACACGGATGGGTACCGAAACGCGGACGTACAACGCGCCCGCGCATCAGACTGGTCAGAAGACGAATAAAACTGTCGAGATCACCGGCTGGCAAGCGGTCACCGTGCGAGAGCAAATCCCCCGCAAGCTTTGCCGCCGCGTCACCATCTTCGCCGCGCCAGATTATTTCTGCCCCGTCTTGCGCCTCTGTCGAAGCAAGGCGTTGCGCGATTTCACAAAGCATACGCGCGCGTTCCATATGGCTACGCGACTGCGCCGCGCTGCCAGATAGAGGCGTGCATGCGGTTTGAAGCTGGCTTAGCATTTCAATTTGCGCGGTCAGTTCGAGCGGAATTTTGCGGCGTTTATCAATCTGTGAAATTTTATAATGCAGCGCCTCAAGCGACGTTGGGCTTGCCCCGCGAAACACATATCGCTCAAGTTCTCGCCATTGCCGCGCGGCTGCACCCTTGCGGCGGCCCAGCGCAAGGCGCGGATGTTTAAACAATGCCGCCAGCGCAACCGCGTCCCACGGATTTGCGCTTACCGCCGCGATCAAGGACAAAAATGACCCCGCAGGCGTTTCCTCTAAAGGCTCCCCGGCCGACACATCCACGCGAACGCCCCAGCGCGTCAAGCGCGCTTTGACCCGGCGCCCTAGGGACGGATCGGGCGTCACCAGCGCCGCTGTTTTTCCGGGCGTCTCCAAGACCTCCCGCATCATCAGTGCAATCACGCTGGCTTCTTCATAAGGCGTGCGCGTTTCAATGAGCGACAGTCCCTCAAGGCCCGCATCAAAGGGGTTGTCATCTTGCGTAGACAGCAGCTTAATCCGATCCAGCCAATCCGATGTACTATCGGCAGGGATAAGCGCCTCGCCAATTAAGCGGCGGCGCGCCAGCGGCGCTGCGCCGCTGCGGCGTCCCGGAAATTGGCGCACATCGGCGCGCTCAACACCGATCACGGATATAGCGCGTTTCAAACTGCCCAGCGGATGTGTTTCATCAATCTTGTCCCAGACTTCGGGCATATGCAGATCAAGGCCCGGCAAGACAATCAAGCCTTCGGGCAAGCGGGACACCACGCGCATCAAATTTGCGGTTGCGTCCAGCGTCCCCGTGGAACCTGCAATAATGACCGGATATTTGGGCGGCTCTGCCTCCCATTGCGCGGCCAGTTCGCGCAGCAAGGCCACGCGCCGCGCCATGGGGTCCATGACATGATTATCATCTAAATATTTCGGCCAAAATGTTTGGACGATTTTGTAGAAAATTGCGGCCTGCTCAAAATGGGCCGAGGTTGTGCCGAAATAATCATCAAGCTTATCCAGCTTGCTCACATCCAGCTCTTCCATCGCGGCGTCATCCAGCAGCGAGAGCAGCGGATCGGTTAGCGCCAAGGCAGAGGCCGCGTCCGGCGCAACGTCGCGCAGCTTTGCTTCTTTGGCCAGCACAAGACGCGCCAGTTCAAACCGTCTGTGAACCGCATCAATTGACGGCGTAATGAGATGCGCCAAATCCCCGGGTTCAAAGGGCGGCTCTTCCGGGTCAACATCGGCCAGTGGCCGCATAAGCGGAAGCCGCGCGGCCCCTGCCCCATCCGGCGCAGTTTGCACAAAAGCTTCACCAAGCTCGCGCACAGCGCGGCGGGTGGGCAAGAGAATAAGCGCTTTATCAAGGCGCTGCCCTAAGGCCTCGCGAAGGCCTTTGGCCAGCAAGGGCAAAAAGGGCTCGCCTGCCGGCATATTGACGACATTCGGCGCGCTATCGTCACCGCTATTAAATAAGCGCTCAGCCATTAGAGCTCCACGGATGATTATCGCTCAAAATATCTTCGGCCATATTCCGCGCTTGAGGGTCGCCCACATGCAGCCAGTAGCCGCCGCGCGGGCCATCAAAACAGTCTACGCCATAAAGCTTTTCGCGCGTCAGGCTTTTATCCCAGACTTTATTGCGGGAGAATTTTTCTACTTTGAAACCTTCAAAAATATGCGGACGACAAATTTGAACGCCGGCAAAAACATAGGGCGCGGCGGCCTGGACGCGGCGGCTAATTTGCGCCGAGTCATTTAAGTGAAAATCACCCGCCCCATTATACCCAAAAGCATATTGGCGTGTGGTCAGCATTAACAGCTCATCCATATGCGGCTGCCATGCGCGGGTGAGTTTAGACAAAAGGTCTTCGCGTTGCACCCAAATAGCGTCGATATTGCAAATCAAAAATGGATCATCGCCAAGCAGCGGCAAAGCTTTTATCACGCCGCCCCCCGTCTCCAATAATGCATCGCGTTCATTGGATATAATAATTTCCGGCCCTGTCGCGCGCGCCTTTAAATGCGCCTGAAGATGATCGGCATGGGCGTGAACATTCACGACGGCACGCTCAATTCCTGACTGCGTAAGGCGGTCGAGCATATGGTCAACTAGCGGCTTGCCGCCCACCTCGACCATCGCTTTGGAGCGGTCATTTGTAAGCGGGCGCATGCGGGTGCCATGCCCGGCCGCCATGACCATTGCGGTTTTAATCATGATCCGGCTCCGTCAAATAAAGCCTTGATTTCAGAGAGCGCGGGGTGAGCCAAATTCGCCGCAAATAATGTCTCTACATGCGGCAGAAGATCAAGATATTTGGCCTTGCCGTCCCGCTTGGCGAGGCGCACAAATATGCCGAGAATTTTGGCATTACGCTGCGCGCCAAGAACCGCATAGGCACTCCGAAATGCAGCTTCATTTGTGATCACGGCCTTGTCGCAAAAGCGCGTTATAAGCGGGTCAATCATATCGGAGCTCACGACGCGCCGCGCGTCTTCGAGGAGCGAGACCACATCATAAGCGGGATGCCCCATCACCGCATCTTGGAAATCAATAAGGCCCACGCGAAACACGCTTTGCCGCTCGGGCAGCCAGAAAATATTTTCGGCATGGAAATCTCGTAGCGTGAGTCCGCTCGGCTGGCCCTCTAAATGCACAAATGCATTGCGCCATGCATCGCGCATTTTATCGGCTTCAATGTTTAAGCCCTTATGCGGCGCGTACCAGTCCAGCAATAAATCTGTCTCGGCCAGTAGCGCCACTTCGTCATAAGCTCCTACAGTCCAGCTTTGCTCAAAGCTGTCCATCTGCTGCGGGAATGTGCTGCGATAAATCGCGGCGAGACAATCAATCGCCGCCTCGTAGAGCTGTTTTTCCATTGCGGGGTTTTGCGCGGCGACAGGCGCGTAAAGATCATCGCCCAAATCTTCGAGCAGAAGCAAACCTGCCTCTAGGTCTGCGCCGTAAATCTTGGGCGCGGAAAAACCGCGCATAGAGAGCTGCTGCGCGATGGCGGTGAACGCCACCATCTTGCCGTCCGATAATTTAGCGGTCTGGGCATATTCCGACGGCCCGCCCTCGCTATCCGGCGCGTCCATAAGTACAGCCTTGCGTCCATCTGAATGGGTGAGGCGCCGATAGCGGCGCGCAGAGGCATCGCCGGGCACTTCGGCCTGCGCGGCGTCGCCCCAGCCTTGCGCGTCCAAAAATGCGGTGATCAATTTTTCACGCTGCGGCATCATTTATCCTTTTGGCCCAATCCTTAGACCCGCTTAAGTTTACGCTGCGGCCCGTATCCGTAAATTCAATCTCAATATGCAGCGCCCCATCCGGGGTAAGGTCGCCCAGACGCTGCGGCCATTCAATCAAGGACAGACCCTCATTTAGCGCCTCTTCAATGCCCAGTTCCCACACCTCCCCCGGCTCTTCCAAACGATAAAGATCAAAATGATAGATTGGAAAATCTGCGCCGTCATAGGTTTGCAGCAATGTATAGGTAGGGCTAGGGACTTCATCTGCTTGACTAAGCGCTGTGATGAGACCGCGCGAAAATGTGGTCTTCCCTGCTCCGAGTCCGCCGGAGAGTAAAAGCACATCACAGGCGCGTAAATGCGAGGCCAAACGCGCACCCAGCGCAAGCATGGCTGGTTCGTCGGCAATCTCAAATGATGTAAAATGTGCATCCATAGCCTAAATCTTTGCCGCGATAATGCAGCACATGCAAGGCAATTTGGCTTGTAATCTTGCGGCGCATGCCTAAATAAAGCTTGAATATTAAAGGAGGCCGCATTGCCAAAAATTATCTTTACGGACAACGCCGGAACATCACGCGAAGTCGAGGCAAAAAATGGCCAGTCCATCATGGAAGCCGCTGTTCAAAATATGATCCCGGAAATTGACGCGGATTGCGGCGGAGCTTGCGCCTGCGCCACATGTCATGTCTTTGTCGCAGAAGGCTGGGCTGAGAAGCTAAAACCGATGGATGATATGGAAGAATCCATGCTCGACTTTGCCGAAGGCGTTCAGCCCAATTCACGCCTCTGCTGCCAAATCCTGATGAGTGATGAGCTTGACGGGATTGCCGTTAGCACGCCCGAAAGTCAGTAAAAGGCGGGCCAAGCAACATGTTTGGCGATTTATACAATACCGATATTTTAACGCTGGCGGCATCGCTAAAGGATGCGCGCCTTGACGCCCCCTGCGCCGCCGCGCGGGCCGTGTCCAAGCTCTGCGGGTCAGAACTCGAAATTGATCTGAACATGAGCGGCGACGTCGTCAGCGACGTCGCGCTACGCGTTAAAGCCTGCGCGCTGGGACAAGCCAGCGCGGCCATTTTGCAAGACGCGATTATCGGCGCGAGCGCGGATGACATTCACGACGCCCATGACATGCTAGACGCCATGTTGAAATCCGGCGGTGAGCCGCCGACAGGGCGCTTCGAGAAATTAGCCATGCTACAAGGCGTTGCAGCCTACCCTGCCCGTCATACCAGCACTTTACTTGCGTTCAAAGCCGCGTG
>CALKXN010000169.1 GCA_938003555.1 uncultured Robiginitomaculum sp.
GCTAAATAGGGATGCAAAGCGTTAATGTCTATCCTAGCGGACAGCCGCCTGTCTCAATACGGGACGCGGCGACCATGAAAGATTCGTAATAGAATCAGAGACTTAGATTATTGAGTCATAATTTGTTTACCTTAGTTACCGCGTTAACCATCGTAAACATCTGAATTAATTGAGTTTTTTTGGAACTATTTTGGTTTGATTCAGACCTTTTTAAGACCGAAGCCCTATACCTCGTCTTGTTCAAAGAGAAACAATAATAAAAGGGCGCGAATAAAAATGGATCGCAAACTCAAAAGAGAACACATGGTGATTGGTCCGGAGGGAACTCCGCTGACTATGGCAGACCTACCCAAGCCTACAACAGTACGCTGGGTTATCCGCCGTAAAGCCGAAGTTGTCGCCGCTGTACGCGGTGGTCTTCTGACGCTCGAGGGTGCATGTGAACGTTACGGATTGTCAGCTGAGGAATTTCTCACATGGCAACGCAGTATCGAATCGCATGGCATTGCCGGGCTTCGGACAACACGGACACAACAATACCGTTAGATCAATTTAGAAATAAATGTGGATTTACAAAGACTGCCTGGCCCCCGCTAGGCAGTCTTTTTTTATTTAAACTTTTGGTTAAGCCTAAACTTTTAGCGCCCCTTAACTCTGTGCTGTTACTCCAATCTCAGACCTGAAAAATCAGGCAGCGCCCGCGCGGCGCAATGGTGAATAGGATGGGTGATATGCCAAATAAGGTAAAGCGCGGCCCCCGCGCTAGGTTGATATGTGTGCTTGCGGCCAGTGATGGCCTGCCCGTATCACAGAGCGCGCAAAGTTTGGCGCGCGCCGCGCGCATAGACGGCGAAACTGTTTTAATTGTAAATTACGCGACGCCCCCCTCACCATCACAGCCCGCATTATCAGATGTTCTGTCCGGGCAAGCTCAAATCTGTGACACAAAAATAATATGTCCGCGCAGCGGGATTATCAGTGTTTACGCCGGCGACGCAAAACTCGAAGAAATGCTGGGCCTTATTGCGGCGCTCTCTCTATCTTATGATAATGTGATCATGGCCCCGCCCGCCGGTTGCACCCCCGCACATGTGCGTTTGGCCGTGGCCGCGGATGTGAATGTGCTGCATTTTGATAGCCGCGGCGATAAATTCATGCGCGCCTATTGGATGCTCGACGCGCTACGCGCAAGATGCCCTTCCCTTGATCCCATGTTGATCGCATGTGGCCCAAAAACTGAGGCCTTAGAGGCCTATGATATGCTGCGCGGCACAGTGCGCGAGTTCCTTGGCGCGCCTCTCCCCCTTACCGGGATTATATCCCCTCGGGGCATGGCAGACGGCGTTGCGGCGCATATTGTATCGGACTTAAACCAAGCCGAGGACGCAAGACTGCGCGCATAGTTGAATTTTTCTGCAGTTTTCGCGACGGAATTTGGCGGCTGTACCGTTTAAGGGTTATAGACACTCAATAACGGAGCTTAAAATGAGAAAATTACGCATCACGTCCGCCGTCCTTAGCCTCGCCCTTTTTGGCAGTTATGCCGCCGCCGCGCAGATTACGTCCATTGATGACTTACTTAGTCAAGTTCAACACGACAGAATGGCTAAAGTCGACCTCAATGGCGACGGCTTTATCAGTCAAAGCGAATTTCTTGCCCCGGCAATGGAGCGCTTTACGAAAACCGATGCCAATAATGATGGATTCATTGATGAAGGCGAGCGCAAAACCGAACGCGAAGCGCGCAAAGTTGATCGCGAAACTCGCCGGTTTGATCGCAGCGACATCAATGGTGACGGCGTCATCAGCCGCGACGAAGTTTCGGCGCGCAGCGCAGAGCGCGCCCAGCGTAAAGATGAGCGCAAAGCCCGTTTCATGGAGCGCGTTGATACCGACGGTGACGGCAAAATCAGCGACGCGGAGCGCATGACCGCGCGCGCAGATATGAAAGCCAAACGCAGTGAGCGCAAAGAGCGCCGCGCAGAGCGCCCGCAGCGCGTCAAAGTTGACGCCAATGGCGACGGATTTATCAGCCGCGATGAGTATGCCGCGAAAGTGGCGGCGCGTTTTGCTCGCGCGGATAAAAATAGCGACGGCGTACTTGCCGCCGAAGAAATGAACCTGCGCGGACATAAAGGCCGCAAGGGAAAACGCAAAGGTCGCCGCGGTCAGCGCTAGTCTCCCGCAAGTGACTGATCACGGCATAAAGACGGATCCGGATAAGGGCTTCGTCTTGGCGATGGCCGCGGGCGACCCCCGCGGCCTGTCCGGCTTAATGGACGCGCATTTGTCGCGCATTACGTCGCTGGCCTATCATATGCTGGGGGATCAAATGGCCGCCGAGGATATTGCGCAAGAAACATTCCTGAAAGCATGGCTTAAAGCCGCCGATTGGGACTTTGGGAATGCTAAATTTATCACATGGATGCGCCGCGTTGCGACCAATCACTGTTTGGATCGCCTGCGTAAGCGCCGCGAGGTGCTCAGCGATACGCTTCCGGAGCAAGCCGATAACGCCGCCTCAGCCGAGACAGCAATGGCAACGGGCGAAACCGAAGCTGCGGTCAGCACAGCGTTAGCCGAACTACCAGACCGACAACGCGCCGCGCTTACATTAAGTCATTTTGACCACGTAAGCCAAAGCGAAGGCGCAAGCATATTAGAGATTAGCGAAGCGGCATATGAGTCGCTTCTAGCCCGAGCGAGACGGGCTCTGCGGGATAATTTACTACCGCAAAAAGAGAGTTTAATGGAGGGGTTGGGACAATGACAAAACCAATTATGAATGCATTGCGCTTTGTTGAGATCGTGCAGGCCTATGGTGCCCAGAGTGCGCGGTGGCCAGCGACAGAGCGCGAAGCTGCACTGAGCTTTGCTAATACGCATGACAGCGCCGCTCAAATTCTTGCGCAAAGCCAGCAGCTTGATGAGCTGCTTCGCACGCAAACGGCCCCTATTCCGTCTGATCTATTGAAATCTCGTATCATGAAACAGGCCGCATCAGTGCAGCCTGCTGCAAAATCGCGCCCTGCATTTTACCGCATTGCCGCCGTCATTTTATGTGCAGGTGTTGCAGGCCTTTTTGCCGCCACGCAAATGGGCGGAGATGACTTTACAGATGAAGAGATTGATCTGCTTGTGGAGACCGAAGAGACGGTCGAATATGCCGATGCTGGAGAATTTATTGACGCGCAGCTTGAGGCGATTTGGGCCGATATTCTCTAGGCCGCTTGCCTTATTAAATTGAGTTTCTGCGCGCGCGAGAGTTTCTTAATCGCCGCTTCGCGCTTTTGCGCTGCGCTGCGGTCCGGCGCGTCCTCACGATAAACCACGACAACCGGGCCGCGCCGCATCGTATATTTCGCGCCCTTACCCGCATTATGCTGCGCAAGTCTGCGCTCCATATTATTGGTCAC
>CALKXN010000170.1 GCA_938003555.1 uncultured Robiginitomaculum sp.
AGACATATTTTGGTGTGATATTCCAACAAACAAGCTTTCTCGATTTACACAATCTGATAAAAATGCCGCGACGCTTCAGTTTCTTGATCAGATGGGTAACGGCCGCATAATTGAGGAGGCCGTGAGCCAATATCAATATGACTTTATCGTGGATATGTGGGGACGATATAAATTCCAAATGGATCATATCGACCGCAAGCCGATTGGCGGAAGCCGGAACATGCATCTTGGAATGATGCAGGATAAGAAAAGACTATTCCTTCAAAAATCACTTTGCTTTGTGCCTATTGAATTCAGAGACCCTGAATCTGGTTCGACTCTTTATATGTCCGATGAGTTTGTGGAGTTAAAAAATAACGTTGGCCATGTGATGCCATTTTCCAACATTTGCTTTGTCTCTGAGCGCGCTAATGTTTTGACCGTAAATCGATCCGGACGCCTACATTGCGAGACAGGTCCGGCGATGGCTTACTTAGATGACTTCAAGATTCATGCCTGGGATGGCGTTATATTTCCTGAGAAATGGATTCATGAAAAGCCCGGTCCAAGAGAGGCCTTCATGTGGCGCAATACCGAGCAACGCCGCATCGCTTGTGAAATGGTGGGATGGGAAAGTATTTTTAAAATAACGAAAGCGAAAATTATCGATAGTGATAAAAACCCTCAGATTGGTGAACTCATCATGGTAAAGCTTAGGCGAGAAGGTGATAGCGAAATGTTTCTGCGCGTAAAATGCGGGACTGGCCGTGATTTTGTGTTACCCGTGCCGTCGGAAATGAAAACAGCGCGCGAAGCTAATGCTTGGACTTGGGGACTGGGACCGAATGAATATATGCCAGAAGTGAGGACATAAAATGACGGTGGGCATGAATGGAGAACAATGGGGATGGAAGGACTACTCGTATAGGGATAAAATTCCAAAGACTGAGTTCACAAAAGCTCATCTTGAAACATTTAGAAAGCACACTGAATGTTGGAAACATCACGCTTTTTCGACTCAGCCAATTGATAAGCCGAAAGCGACATCTGCAATTAATTTCATATATGCATTAGAAAACCGCGATGCGCCAAAAATCGTTTGGATGAAAAGCCCGCTTGCTACCGTCTTTGCTAAAGTTTTATGCGATGAGATATTGGGCCTTAATGAAGCGGATCGCGTCTACAATTGCAACAGAACGGGCAAAAATGTTTGGCACCACATTGGTCTAACTATTACCTCTAGCGTTGATGATCAAGTGACCGATTTTTTTGTTGTAAATAGGGATGAACTTGAAGGCATTCGAAAGAATGGTGATTTATGGGGCCCCAGCACATACGGCAGTGGAAACACTCCAGGCCTACGGGCATGCCAAACATCCATAAAAGAAGGCCTTAATGTTGCTTCAAAACATCTTGTCGATTTTCATGATATTCCCGCTACAAACCCTAAGTTAGGAAAAACCTTATGGGACAGCATAGACCAATCCATCTATGAAAGTTTTGGCATCCACCTTTCGGAAATTGTAGACACATCGTTTGTAGAAGAAGCAAGGCAGTATCTCTTAAAACTCCTTTCGGCTCATGCCGTTTCTTCTGGAAGTCGGCAATTTAAAAAGTTTGAAAACGAAAACTATATAGAGCGTGAATTATCCTCCGCCAGTTCTAATAATACTTACTCCCAATATGATTTAGCAGAGCTTTCAAAATACATGTGCCTGGCAGATGCAAATCTCATTCCCAAAACACCTTTAATGGAGGCGCTCCATTCACTATGTCTCTCAACTGGATGGGTATTGCCTAGCCGTAGAGTTTGTTTTGTATCAGAGCGACCAGAAATATTAAAGACGGACGACCGTGGGTTGCCGCATTGTGAAGATGGTCCTGCAATCAAGTATTCTGATGGTTATTCATTACACGCTTGGCACGGCGTTCGTTTTCCAAAGAATTGGATTGAGAAGCCACCTAGTCCTTCAGCTGCGCTCAAGTGGCCTAATATCGAACAGCGACGCATTGCGTGTGAAATGATTGGCTGGGATAGAATTTTAGACGAACTAAATGCGGTTGTAATCAATTGCGATGATGATCCTGAAATTGGCGAACTTGTCAGTGTAGAACTACCCGATATCGGTACAGAACGATTTCTTCGTGTGAGATGTGGCACAGGCAGAAATTTCGCGCTGCCGGTTCCGCCTGAAATGAAGACGGCGTTAGAGGCCAATGCCTGGACATGGGAACTTGAACCTCACCAGTATAAACCAGAAGTAAGGACCTAGAAGATATGGCTATTAGATGTTGGCAGGAATTACTCGTTTTATATGGGCCTCCCTTTCCAGCGACTTTCCTGGCATGTACGGCGTGTCAAATAACATGGGGAAATGCTCCTATAGTCTATGCGGTTTTAGGAGTAAGCTGGGTCGCGATTGCATGGGGATTAGTCGTTTTATTTAGGAAAATGAATGAAGTAGAAAGGTCATTAGATGAAAACATTTTATAAAAGTGCCGCACAAGGCGATTGCCTTCTCATTCGGATAAACAAATTGCCGGAAGGCGTTGCCTCTGTAGCACCAGTTAATGGACAATTTATTGTCGCACATAGTGAGACTGGGCATAATCACTGTGTAAAAGAGCGGCCGAAGGTGAAGTTGTATGCCTCAGCTGATGCGTTTAGAGGCTATCTCGAGGTGAAGGGCGATCAACCTGCTGTACTTGAGCACCATCGGTCTTTTGACACGCATGAAGCCCTTGAAATTCAGCCGGGCATTTATGAAATTTGTCGACAAAGAGAATATATAACTGATGGGTTCCGTAGGGTAACGGATTAAGTTAGACTAATTCAAGTAGACGAAATAGCGAGAAGAAGAAAAAAGGCGGTCTGAAAGCATGAAATCTAAATAGGCGCTTTTAAGATTTTTTTACAGGCAATACCGAAGTAATTAATAGTTGCAAATCTTCGGCTCATCAACGCTATGCGTCATGTGTGCAAAAATGTAGGCAACCGTCAATAGTGGAGTCGGAGGTGGTAATGTTTCAATTAAGGGCTTTATGTTGGATGTTGCTATCCTCACTTATCATTTCTCTGGTGCCTATTCGCGTGTTGGCTCAGAGTTCGACGCTCGAATTGGACTTGAGTAAAGAATTGAGTGAACTTACCTCTGCTGAAGCACCTTCCACTAAAAGTACTCTCGATAGTGATTTTGATTGGTCCGATGATCTAGCCGTGATGAATGACGATCTTGACCAAATTGCAGTTTCGAATAAGGCAAAGAAAATTGCATCGATTAAGTCGGAATGTAAAGCTGCCTTTGCACCCGAACCTATCTCACTGTTAACAATATCGAAGCCTCTTCCGGTTTCTCCGATAAACAGAGCTAGAGATGACTGTCATGAAAAATATATAAAACCGCATTGGCCCGGCAAGCTCAGTGAAGAGAGTATAAATCGGAATGCGCAATGTGTGTTAAGGTTGACTGAGCTTTATACTAAGCAGGGCAAGGAAAAGGCTAATTCCAGTTATAAACGGCGGCAGGCTGCTAAATATAGAAAAAAGGAAAAGCGCGCTCAAACCCAAAAGTATTGTGAATCGATCAAGAGTGATCTTGCTGCTGGTAAGTTGCCGCGGGGGAACTTTCCTCAGTGGACCGAAATAGATGAAGTAAAAACGATAGCCGCTTCGAGGGATCTTCAAAATGAAATCGATACCGTTCTCACAGATGCCGATGGCCTCAATGAAAGGTTACTCTTAGAAAAGCGGATTCAAAAAAATGAGGACGAGGCGGCATTTGCAGCAAAAATAGCAGAGAGAGAGGCGATACGAATTAACTCATGCCGCATAAAAATTAACGCAGGGCAGTGCCCTTGCGGATGCTTTGATATGTGTACAAGACCACCGCCTATAGTTGGTGTGTCTCAAGTTTGTGAAAAATAGGAAGGAAAGTAAGATGAAATCGATAAAAAAACTATTTTTAGCTTGTGCGCTTTGTCTCTGCGTATCAAGTTTGGCCAGCGCGCAGTTGCCACCAGAGGTTCAAGCGGATCTGCTGCAGGAGAAAATCGTGTCGAGCCTTCAAATGAAAGACTATTCTTCTGTCAAGTCACAAATAGCTGAGTATCAGGAATTGGACATCGCCATTCCGCCAGCAATTTTGTTGATTGACGCAAAAATTGAGACTTCAGAGAAAAATTGGGTAAGTGCAAAATCAAAACTGGAACTTTATTTTTCAAATTCGGGGAAATCGCACGGATCTTA
>CALKXN010000171.1 GCA_938003555.1 uncultured Robiginitomaculum sp.
TGAATAGACTCACACAAACATCACATAAACAACAGAAAACTATCGGTTTATTTAGACAGTCCGGTTTTCAACTTTAAATATCGCAGCCCGTTGTCACATCATCCCCTAAGGCGCAGTGCTCTTCCCAACAACTAATCGTGAAAATGTCACCTGTGCGTAGTCGCCATTGGCTTTGTCAGTTTCCCAGTCGCCTGTCCCCGCGCAGTCGGGATACCAGAATCCAGAGTCATTGCGGGCCGTGCATTGGTTATAAACACCTGCTTTAAAATAGAGCGAGTCTCCACCATAGCTGTATTTATTATCCAACTCATCGACATTGCCATTGGCGTCGACATTATTGGCAAGGTTGATGGAGTAATGCATCGTCTCTTTGCCCGGCGCACTGAACGTCAGATGCATGGTGTTTATATGGACATTGACCGTATAGCTAAATTCTTCGCCCAGCGCGATGCCGCCCGCGCCCGGATCATCAGAAACATCCCACGTATTTCCCCAGACCGGATAAGCAATGTCTTTGCGGTTTGGGTCGTTTTTGGCAAGGTTACGTTCGTAATTCCAAAAGACTGATCCGGTGTCGTGACCCGGCCATTTCTTGTAAAAAATCTTAAGCGGCTCATTGCCATAGCCAAATCCGCTTTTTGTGCTTTTATATTTCACGGCATGGATTTGGCCGATGACGGCAGAGTATGCTGGCTTCTTCGTGGGGTCGCCCGCATTTACAGCAACATGATCAACGCGCAACGTCGCATCCATGCGCCCGCCTATTGATCCAAATTTATCGGAGTCGACACGCGCTTTGACGGCGAAGTTATTTGGCCCGCCATGGGTGCTGTGGCGCGTATTCGTGCCCCGCAACATATAGCGTAATTCGCTTCGTGTATTACTCGTATTTTTTGTCTTTGCGCCTTTGTTCGGCGCGACAAAAACCATCCGCCCCTCATCATCAAGATAGAAATAATCAGGATGCGAATAGGCTTGCAAATCTTTAACTTTCACACTGTCGACCTTGCCGTCCCCATTCTGATCAATGGGAAGCGTGATATTCCAATGGGACAGATCAAATTGACTTGCCGGAGCGATAGATTTGTCTTTCACACCGGCGCTTTGCGCTGACGCGCTCCCGGTAAATGTAAACATAGCCAACGCCAAAATGCTTGATGCCGTGACTTTAGAAACAAAGCATTTGGTCTTCATAGTGTCGTCCTAATCATTCTCTACCCATAAAAAACTTCACCTGAAGCGGCGATGAACTCATCTTAGAGGCGTCTTATGCAAGACAACAGCGCGCGGCGCAAATTCTCCATTATACGGCTACGCTTTTGCCACAATGACAGCTAGGGTAAGCTCATGTCTGATTCACACCCGCCCTTTAAGCGCAAACCCGATGCCAAGCCCTTTCGCCCGGCTGCTCCGAAAAAGAGTAGCGATACGGAAGAGCCCTTTGTCCCCAAGCCTTCGGGGCGCGCTCTGTTGCGCGTGGATTTGGACGCCATCAAGGACAATTATGAGGCCATAAAAACGGCCTGCGCTCGCAAGGGTCGCCCGGTGATGGTAAGCGCCGTGGTCAAGGCCGATGCCTATGGCTTAGGCGCAAAGCATGTTTCGCGCGCGCTATATGGCGCCGGCTGTCGTAATTTCTTTGTGGCCACCGCCCATGAGGGAAAGTCTCTACGCGACCATATTGGCAAAACGCCGAGCATTTATGTGCTTAATGGCCCGACGCCGCGCGAGCTTCCGATATTTTATGCCTGTAAGTTAAAGCCGGTCATCAACAATATGGCGCAGGCCTATCTGTGGGATCAGGGGCTAAAATCCCAAGAGGCGCGCCCGCGCTGCGCGATTCAATTTGATACGGGAATGAACCGTATGGGTTTTAACGGTTCTGAATTGGATGCATTGCGTAGCGATACGCAGCTGGTTGCGCGGCTTAACCCCGACCACCTGATGAGCCATTTGGCCTGCGCGCCGGACGCCAAAAACAGAACCAATCAAAAACAACGCGAAATGTTTGCCGCGCTAACAAAGTCCTTCCCCCCTGTCCCGCGCAGCCTCGCCAATAGCGCAGGTATATATCTGGGCAGTGATTATCATTTCGATATGGTTCGTCCAGGCTGCGCCCTTTACGGGCTGCAGGCGACGGATGATCCCGCGCAAGAAAAGACGCGCGCTGTTATGCAAATCGAAGCGCCGATCTTGCAAGTGAATGAACTTAAGAAAGGCGACCGCGCCGGATATGGCGGATCGTTTACTGCCCCGCGCGATATGACGGTCGCCACAATTGGTGTCGGCTATGCCGACGGCTTGCCGCTCGTGCCAAATGGCACGGTGATTGGGCGGCTGGACAAACAGAACTTGTCCACCGCGGGCCGTATCAGCATGGATTTGACCATACTCGATATGACCGGAACCCGCCGCCCGCCAAAGCCCGGACAGATTGTGGTTCTTTATGCGAATCAACTCCAAAAAGTCGCTCAAGCTGCGGGTGTGCTCAATTACCAGATGCTGACCATGCTCGGCTCGCGCTTTTTCCGAAGTTATGACT
The DNA here is from genome assembly GCA_938003555.1 of uncultured Robiginitomaculum sp. GTDB lineage: Bacteria > Pseudomonadota > Alphaproteobacteria > Caulobacterales > Maricaulaceae > Robiginitomaculum. The sequence continues at coordinate 2,543 of CALKXN010000171.1, forward strand.
AACAGACATACCCACTTTCCCTCGCTCCGATATTGTCTATAAATACATTAAGGCGTATTAACTTTGGAGACGATAATGACAAATACCTCACCCGCTAAACTCGACGCGCAGGCCCTGCTTGACCAAATTCTGTCCATGGGACGCGATCTTGCCGCGCAAGGCGAAGTCAAAGCCGCTAAGGCGACCGCGAAATCCAAAGAATTGGCCACCAAAGGCGAGAACATCCTTGTCGACAAATTAGGCATCGAAGATAGTGATCAGGGGCGCGACGCCCTTCGCAAAGGTCTTGGCGCCGGCGCCGCAGCAGGCGCGCTCGCCCTACTCCTCGGATCACGCTCCGGACGCAAACTGGCTATGGTCGGCGGCCTCGCGGGACTTGGGACGCTGGCTTACAAAGCCTATCAGAAAAATGGCGGTGAATTGCCGCCCAGCATGTCCGAAGCCATTGGACTTCTGACAGGTGACAAAGCCACTGCGCGCAGCGAAATTCTGCTTCGCGCTATGGTCGCAATGGCCAAAGCTGATGGGCAAGTAAATGAA
>CALKXN010000172.1 GCA_938003555.1 uncultured Robiginitomaculum sp.
CCATATTTATGCAAATCAAATCCGGCTCTGAGGACCACATTGCAGACCGCAAAAAAGCCGCCGAGAATATCGCCGATGCGCGCGGCGGAACGGCGAGGGCTTAGTCATGACCGTATCAAAATTCACCGAGGCCCAAGTCAAATCTGTTTTGGGCCGCATGCCCTACGCAAAATTAATCGGCGTGAAGCCGCTTTTGATGGGCCATGAATTAACGCTAATTATGCCCTATTCCCAAGAGGTAATTGGCAATCCCGTTCTGCCTGCATTGCATGGCGGCGCCGTTTCGGCCTTCATGGAACTGACCGCAATTACGCAGCTTGCGCTGCATGGCGGTCACACAAAACTGCCTAAACCTGTTGGCGTCAATATTGACTATCTGCGCCGCGGCAAACCGATGGACACCTATGCCCGCGCGCTGGTCGCCCGTGAAGGCAAACGCGTGGCCAATGTTCGCGTGCGCGCATGGCAAGAGAATTTTAACGAGCCAATCTCAATGCTGCACGGGCATTTCATGGCGGCGCGCCAATCTAATAATGGCTAGCGCATCGCCGCGCTTAACGCCGCGCGCGGTCTTCTCCCAAAGCTGGCCTGTGATGCTGGCCAATGCCGCCGGCCCGATTGTGGGCTTCGTCGATACGCTTATTATTGGCCGATATGTCGGCACATCCGCGCTCGCTGGGATTGGCCTTGGCGCAGTTATTTACGGCATTGTTTATTGGGGCTTTGGATTTTTGCGGATGAGCACAGCGGGGCTTGCCGCGCAATCTGACGGACAAAATAACGAGACCGCCGTGCAGGCCCACGCCATTCGCGCTGTGCCGATTGGCGTTTTAATCGGGGCCTTAGTCCTATTATTTCAAATTCCGCTACTGGCCGGAGCGTTTAAAATATATACGGCCGAAGCGGTCATTGAGCAAAATGCTGCGCTTTATATTAGCGCCCGCTTGTGGGGCCTTCCCGCCGCGCTGGGCACAATTGCGCTTATGGGGTGGTTTGTCGGCATCAGTCGTAGTCAGCGCGCCCTGCAGGCCGCCATCGTTTTAAACCTCGTCAATATTATTCTGTCACCAATTTTTGTGATCACGCTAGGCTGGGGGCTGTGGGGCGTGGGTATTGGCAGCGCCATCGCAGAATGGTGCGGCCTTGGCGCAGCGATTTACTTTGCGTGGCGGGAAATTAAATCGCGCGGCGGTCTGCGGCGCGAAGCTCTGTCCAAGCCCGTCCTGCTTAACCCGCATGATATAAAACGCCTCGGCATATCAAATGGCAATATATTCATCCGCACATTAACGCTGACATTCGGCTTTAATTTCTTTGGCAATGCCGCCGCTGGACAAGGCGAAGTCTTCCTTGCGGGCAATCATATCTTGCTGCAATTTATCACGCTCACCGCATTGGTTTTGGACGGCTTCGCCCATACCGCCGAAGCCGCAGTTGGCAAAGCCTTTGGGGCATCACGGCGCGAGCCCTTTGACCGCGCAGTTAAACTCACCAGTTATTTCTCATGCGGCTTTGCGATTTTTTTCGGCGCGCTCATTTTACTCGGCGGACCCTTTTTAATTGCGGCGCTCTCCAAAGACCCAGAAGTGATCGCCAGCGCGAAAACCTATCTGCCCTATTGCGCCATGGTGCCCATCGTTGGCTTTGCCGCGTTCCAACTGGACGGAATATTTATCGGCAGCACCCAAACCCGCCAAATGCGCGACGCGGGCATTATCGCGGTTCTCGTCTATCTGGCTTTGCATTTCACGCTAATGCATTTCTGGGAGGGCACACCCCTATCCGGACGCGCCATATGGCTCGCCTTCCTCGGCTATTATATCGCCCGCGCTATAACGTTATTATGGTTTTATCCGAAGATTAAACCGCCCCAACAGCTTCAGCCACGCTCTTGAACCCATCTGCCTTTAAGCGCGCGGCGAGGTCGTCATTGATTTGCGCGGCGAGGCCGGGGCCTTCGAAGACGAGGGCGGAGTAGAGTTGTACTGCCGATGCCCCCGCGCGGATTTTGGCATAGGCATCTGCGCCATTGCTGATGCCGCCCACACCAATGAGCGGGATGCGGCCCGCGCTGGCTGCGGCAAATTCTTTGAGCATAAAGTCAGCGCGGTCTTTCAGCGGCGCGCCGGACAACCCGCCCGGCTCATCACGCAGCAGGCTTTTAAGACTATCCGGACGCGAAATGGTGGTGTTAGAAATGATGATGGCCGAAATGCCATACATGCGCGCTTGAGCAACAATGCGGTCGGCGGCGGTCGGGTCCAAATCAGGCGACACTTTCAGAAATACGGGTGCCGATTTTTGATCCCCGGCCAGACTTTGCCGCGCCTCTTGGAAACGGCCCAGTAAATCTTCCATCGCGGTTTCACCCTGCAAGTCTCGCAGGCCGGGCGTATTGGGGGATGAAATATTGATCGTGAAATAATCCGCTAGTCCCCACAGGCGGGTGAGACCGTCAATATAATCTTGGGCGCGGTCAACGCTGTCTTTATTTGCGCCCAGATTTGCGCCGACAATGCCGCCTTTGCCGCGGCGCGCGGTAAAGCGATCTGCAAAGGCCTCGAGCCCGCCATTGTTAAATCCCATGCGGTTGATCACGGCGCGGTCTTCGGGGAGACGGAACAGGCGCGGTTTAGGGTTACCCTCTTGAGGGCGCGGCGTGACTGTGCCGCATTCGACAAATCCAAACCCTGCGCGCAGCATCGCGTCCGGCGCTTGCGCGTCTTTATCAAAACCCGCCGCCAGCCCCACAGGGTTAGGAAGATCAAGGCCGCATAATTTTGTCTTTAAAATATCATGCTTGGCCGCATCGTGCTTCGGGCCAAGCCCCCGCGCAGCGGCGGCGATACCCAATTTGTGGGCGCGCTCAGCGGGCAGCGAGCGAGCAAATTTCATTCCGGCGCGGTAAAACAGACTCATTTTAATATCCTAATATTTACACTTTAAATTTTTGGGGAAAGATAAGGCCTTCGCCGCGGCGTTCCAACAGATAAACCTGCTCAACATGATCCATATGCAGCACGCCGTAATAATGCGGAAACTCAGCGCCGCCGCGCGACACTTCCCATTTTAAATCATTGCCGAAATCTGCTGTGCGATGACGCAGAAGCACAACGGCCTCTTCACCCTTGAAATGCTTCGCCGCTGTCTCGACAACCTGATCGGCGGTGGAGGCGTGAATATAGCCATCAGTGATATCTATGGGCGCGCCCGCAAATGTCCCGTCAGCTTGCATTTGCCTCCATTGCACAGGCCAGAGGAGTTTATAGATATAGTCTGGGCGAGTATTTGGCATAGAGCCTCTCTTTATATTTCCTATCCCCTGCCCTTAGACGATTCTAAATCACTGCGCGCACATTAAATCGTCAATTGCTGCACATTGAGGCACGTAAATTATGCGCGCCATAGGACTCTGCGCCCTTAAAGCCCGTCACATAGAGTCCTGCCTGCGCCGCGCCGCTAAGCAATGCTCACTTAATATTGCGGCCAAGACGGAGAGACCTATGCGCAGCAGAAATTTATTATTATTGGGCGGATTATTCACCGCCCTCCCCGCCGCCGCTCTGGCGCAGGACGCCAGCTTGGCCGATCAAGTGGCGGCCAATGCGGCAACGACAAGCTTTGTTTTTAACACGCTGCTCTTTTTGATTGGCGGGTTTTTAGTCATGTGGATGGCCGCAGGTTTTGCTATGCTCGAAGCGGGCCTTGTGCGCAGTAAAAATGTATCGATGCAGTGCCTTAAAAATATTATGCTTTATTCGGTGGCCGGTCTGATGTTTTGGGCCATTGGCTATGACTTGATGTATACAGGCGTCGATGGCGGCTGGCTCGGGTCCCTTAGCTTTAATCTCAAAGAGATATTTGCTTGGCTTCCCGGCGGCGCAGTGACAACTGACCCATTAGGCTATGACTTCCCCGCAGCAGGCGCGTCCGAGGGCGGCGATTATTCTGTAGCCTCCGACTGGTTCTTTCAAATGGTATTCTGCGCAACCACAGCCTCTATTGTTTCAGGTACGCTAGCCGAGCGCAGTAAATTCTGGCCCTTCATGATCTTTGTCATGCTGCTGACCGGCGTGCTTTATCCGATCACAGGCTCTTGGCAGTGGGGCGCAGGCTGGCTCTCTGAAGCAGGTTTCTCTGACTTTGCTGGATCAACATTGGTTCACTCTGTCGGCGGCTGGGCAGCTCTCGCAGGCGCAATCTTGCTCGGCGCGCGCAAAGGCAAATATGTCGACGGCAAAACCGTTCCAATGCTCGGCAGCTCTATTCCGCTCGCGACGCTGGGTACATTTATTCTCTGGCTTGGGTGGTTTGGCTTTAATGGCGGCTCACAGCTGGCCATGGGCACAATCACTGACGCCGCAGATGTGTCCAAGATTTTTGCCAATACGAACCTCGCAGCCGCAGGCGGCGTTGTTGTCGCCGTTATCCTGACGCAGTTCATCTATAAGAAGATCGATGTGACCATGGCGCTTAACGGCGCGCTCGCCGGACTTGTCGCGATTACCGCAGAGCCGCTTGCCCCATCCGCGATGTCATCAATCCTGATTGGCGGCGTGGGCGGTTTGATTGTTGTGATCTTTGTACCGCTTCTTGATAAGCTTAAAATTGATGATGTTGTCGGCGCGATCCCGGTTCATTTGATTGCCGGTATCTTCGGGACATTGGTTGTCGCATTGAACACACAAACAGACATCTCTGAGGGCGTAGCACGTACTGTGATGCAACAGCTCGGCATTCAAACCATGGGCGTTATCGCAATCGGGGCCTTTGTCTTCGCGATCAGCTTTGTGATTTGGGCCGCGATGAAATTCACCATCGGTATCCGCGTCAGCGAAGAAGACGAATATGTCGGATTGGATCAAGCCGAAGTTGGCATTCCGTCCTATCCTGAATTTGTACAGTAATGACTTCACGATAATGAGCGTGATCCAAAACGGCTCACCAAGGTGATTGATTAAACTTTCAGCAAAACACCGCTTCTGGCGGTGTTTTTTTATGCATGCATGACTTACCCCCAAGCCGCATAAATAGAGAGATTGCCCCGCGCCTGAGTCTGTTTTGAATGCACCAAGCCTGCGAGAAGCAGGATCACATTGGGATGGAGGGGTTCATGTTACCCAAATTTATCACCCGCGCAGCCATAGCTGGCGCGCTATCACTCATCGCGGCGCTGCCCGCTCATGCGCAAGACGCGCCCGCAATCAGCGCAGGCGACACAGCGTGGATACTCACCGCGACAGCACTTGTCTTATTTATGTCATTGCCGGGATTGGCGCTATTTTACGGCGGGCTTGTGCGCGCGAAAAATGTGCTCTCAGTTCTGATGAAAGTCTACGGCATCGCCGCAGTCGCAAGTTTGGTTTGGGTCTTTGCCGGATATTCCATTGCCTTTGGCGACGCCAATGGCTGGTGGGGCGGACTGGGTAATCTCTTCCTTGGCGGATTAGGCCGCGACGCGGTTTCAGGGTCGATTCCAGAAAGCGTATTCGTG
>CALKXN010000173.1 GCA_938003555.1 uncultured Robiginitomaculum sp.
ACGCGGCCCACAAATTGTTTAACCACAGGCAGCGCAACGTCAGCCTCAAGCAAAGCAATACGGATTTCGCGCATGGCCGCAGCCACGTCCTTCTCAGACAGCGCGCCTTTGCCGGTTAAACCGTCAAATACATGACCTAACTTATCGCCTAATGCTTCAAACAAAAACTCTACCTTCATGACTGCGCAATCGCTCAAAGCACAGCAGCTCCGGTGGACATATAATGTCGACCCGAGGACCCCGCCTGCATCGTCCCACATGGGGTGTCGCACAGGTCAGAGCGCAAAGCTGAGTTTGCGCGAAGAAGATGGCGTATAGACAGAGTAGCGTTAAGCGTCAATAGCTACTCTGTTCATATGCAATCGCTTAAATATTGCGCGATTTTAATACGTCATGAGCGGCATTACCGGGTTGAACTCATCGCCAATGCCACTAGGTTAGGCGAAAATATTATTTATGGAAACCAACACAGGAGTGCCCGATGGACCAAGCTGGCTCTTATGATTATAAACAGCTGATTGAATCCGGCGAAATTGGCCTCTTTGGCGAAGGAAATGCAAAGCTGCCGCTTCCGCCCATGCTGATGTTTGATCGTATCACCCATATTAGCGAAACTGATGGCGAGCATGGCAAAGGCTCTGTGATTGCAGAGCTCGATATCAAGCCTGATTTATGGTTCTTTGATTGTCATTTTCGCGGCGACCCTGTCATGCCGGGCTGTCTTGGCCTTGATGCCATGTGGCAGCTTGTTGGATTTTTCCTCGGTTGGGGCGGATCACCGGGCCGCGGCCGCGCGCTGGGCGTTGGCGAAGTTAAATTCACTGGACAAGTCACGCAAGACATCAAGAAAGTTATCTACCGCGTTGACCTGAAACGCGTCATTCGCCGCCGCCTCGTTATGGGGATTGGCGACGCCACAATGGAAGCGGATGGCGAGATCATCTACCGCGCCAAGGACCTGCGCGTCGGTCTGTTCCAGTCCACAGATAAATAGAATTAGATTAAGGAGAGCGCTATGCGCCGAGTCGTCGTTACTGGATTGGGCATCGTGTCCTGTATTGGAGACAATGCCAAAGAAGTTGCCGAGAGCCTGAAAGCGGGCAAGAGCGGCATTAGCTTCTCGCAAATCCAGCATGATATGGGCTTTAAAAGCCAAATCTCAGGCCAGCCTAAAGTCAATCCAAAGGATCATATCCATAAACGCTCTATGCGCTTTATGACCGACACGGCCGGATGGGCCGCTGTTGCGCTAACCGAAGCGATTGAGGATTCAGGTCTCACCGAAGAACAGACCTCGCATCCGCGCACGGGTATTATTGCCGGCTCCGGCGGGCCCAGCACAATCGAGCTTTTGCGCGCCACGGATGTGGCCCGCGACAAAGGCGTGCGCCGCATCGGCCCGTTCTCTGTCCCCAAAGCGATGAGCTCAACCGTGTCGGCAACGCTGGCGACGCATTTTAAAATCAAGGGCGTGAATTTCTCGATCACATCCGCCTGCACCACTTCGCTTCATTGTATCGGCGCAGCGACCGAACAAATCCAATGGGGCAAACAAGACATCATGTTTGCTGGCGGCGCCGAAGAATTAGAATGGCCCATGTCATCACTGTTCGACGCCATGGGCGCGATGAGCAGCAAATATAATGACGCGCCGACAACCGCGAGCCGCGGCTTTGACGCGAACCGTGATGGTTTTGTCATCGCAGGCGGCGCGGGTATGCTCGTGCTCGAAGAATATGAGCACGCCAAAGCGCGCGGCGCGAAAATTTACGCCGAAGTCACTGGCTACGCCGCCACATCAGACGGCTATGATATGGTCGCGCCAAGCGGCGAAGGCGCAGAGCGCGCCATGCGTCTTGCCCTTCAAGATGCAGGGCACGGCGTCACATATATCAATCCGCATATGACCAGCACGCCCGTTGGCGACGTCACCGAAAGCCAAGCGATCTTCCGCGTCTTTGGCGAGGAGCGCCCCCATATTAGCGCGACAAAATCCATGACCGGCCACAGCCTCGGCGCGGCAGGCGCGCAAGAAGCGATCTACAGCCTGCTGATGATGGATGGCGGCTTTGTGGCCCCATCGATCAATATCGAAACACTCGACCCTGAACTGCCCGATATCAATATCGCGCAAGAGACCCGCGACGTGGATATCAAAGCCTTTATGTCAAATAGCTTCGGCTTTGGCGGCACAAATGGCTCTGTGATTATGAAGAAGATTTAGAGGGCGGACTTTATCGCCCGACCTCGTCCTTCGAGTCCCGGCGCTTTGCGCCGCCTCAGGATGAGGTCTGCTTTTAGTCTTTAACTGAATCTCTTTCATCCCATTCCCACATAACACCTCATCCTGAGGCGGGCCGACAATTCATTGACGGCACGGGACTCGAAGGACGAGGTGTCGAGGACTGTGCTTTCGGTTTAATCCCTGCTCACACTCAAAAATAATGCATTAATTTCAACCTCTTAAGCCAAGTGAGAACAACTTAATCCACTTCTCCCCATTTCCCCCTATATTCCAAACTGTTCTTTTGGACGGGACGAGTGAGACGTTTCTCTATCGCCAAGAGACGGTGTTGGATCTGCGCTGATGTGAGGTAACGGCTTACGTCATCAGATTTGGGACTAGGACCCCGCGTTGGGACTTAGGACTTAGTGTGGTGCTCATGCCCCGACAGGGGAGGGCCGCGAGACATCGCTGCGGGGCG
>CALKXN010000174.1 GCA_938003555.1 uncultured Robiginitomaculum sp.
CCACTGGGCGGAGAAGTTTCAGATCGAGCCGAAGCGGTTGTTCGCGTCACGCCGGATCCATTGTTCGATTGCTCTGAGTTGATTGGTAAAGTCTATGATGACAAGAACAAGGATGGCTATCAAAATGAAGGTGAGCCTGGAATGGCCGGTGTACGCCTCGCGACAGCTAAAGGCTTGCTGGTTACAACGGACGAGCATGGTCGTTATCACATTGCATGTGCGGCTATTCCAAATGGTCAGATCGGATCCAACTTCATTCTAAAGGTTGACGATCGCACCTTGCCAACCGGCTATCACCTCACATCTGAAAACCCGCGCGTTGTCAGATTGACCCGTGGTAAGATGAGTAAAGCGAATTTCGGCGCAGCACTTGAAAACATCATCACACTTGATGTTACGGATGCAGCTTACGAAAGCGGTAGCAATACACTTAAGCCTGAATTTGCGGCTCAGCTGGGCGACATTATTGACGCTCTGAAGGGTCAAGAATCGACACTGCGTTTGACATATTATGCGTCGTCACCGCGTGAACGTTTCCGGGCAGACGAACTTAGCGCACAAATTCAAGATCTTTGGACCGTTTATGGGGGCGACTACGACCTAAATATCGAAAGAAAAACAATTAGGCCAACGGGGTCCTCGGACATCCAGTTTGGTGGGGAGGAGTAGGTCCATGACATATTCATTAAACACACTAAAAGTTCTTACAACAGTTTCTGCTATTGCAATTTTTGCGGCGGCAGGCAGCATAACAGCCAAAGCCCAAACGGCCTTTTCGTGGGGACAAAATAGCGAAGCCGAACGGACAGATAAAGCTTTGTCCGACGCGCAGGTGCAAATTAAATATGACGGTATCAATGCGATACCTCAGCTTAATGTTAGCGCCAATGCAGGGGATGTTGCTGTCTCAAAACAAGAGCCTGTCAATTTCCAAACTTATTGGAATTATGGCGCATTTATTGAGCGTTCTGAAATTCGTATCTTTAATGTTGACGCGTCAACACGTTCTACGCCGATCATGGTGTTGCCCGTCGGCGCAAATCAGACGGCACAGCTTCCTGCGAATGCGGATCTGCCAACAGATGTTATTTTTGTTCTCAGAGCCTATGGTCAAAAAAATCAATTTGATGAAACAGAAGCTAAATTGCTGACCTTCATTGAAGGCGAGGCTTTAGGGTCTGTTGAAGCACATCCAGGTGAGAAATTGTCGGGTTATGGTATTGATCGCACGGCTGTGCGGAACATCAATGTTAAAGGCGGAAGCGTCACGGTCTTCGGTAAAAATGTCAACGACGCAGGCCGCGTTACAGTTTTAGGACAAAATGTGCCTGTCGATTCCAAAGGTCAATTTGCGGTTCAAAGCATTCTGCCCTTTGGGGACCACAGTGTTCAGGTCGTCGTTGCAGAAAATGGTCAGCGCGCCGTTTTTGATCGCGACGTGCATCTGAATGGAACTGAATTTTTCTATGTTGCGATTGGTGATTTAACACTGGGTAGCCAGAATAGTGATGGTCCGGCAGATTTCCTTGCCTCAAGCGACGAAGACTTTGATGATGTCTATGTGAATGGCCGAGGTGCGATGTACCTTAAAGGCCGCATTAATGGTGACTATCTTGTCACGGGCGCGATTGATACGGGTGAAGATCGTCTCGAAGATATTTTCAAAAATCTTGACGAAAAAGATCCGCGTCAGCTTTTACGCCGCTTAGACTCAGATCGTTTTTATCCGGTCTATGGCGATGACAGTACGCTCGTTGAAGATGCGCCGACACAAGGACGTTTTTATGTGCGCGTCGAAAAAGATGACAGCCATATCATGTGGGGTAACTTTGCCACGCAGATTACAGGCACGGAATTTGCGCATCTTGATCGCGGCCTTTATGGCGGCATCGCAGATTACAATAGTAAAGGCGCGACCAGTTTTGGTGAGCGTGTCACGCAAATCACAGCTTTCGCCGCGGATCCGGGAACGCTTCCGGCGCGTGAAGAGCATAGAGGGACGGGAGGGTCTGTTTACTTCCTAGAACGTCAAGACCTCTCTATCGGATCTGAGCGTGTGCGTGTTGAAGTTCGCGATAAAGTCTCTGGACTTGTCGTCGAAACGCGCAATTTGCGCCCGCAAGAAGACTATGATGTTGACTATATTCAGGGCCGTATTTTGCTTAGCGATCCTTTGCAGTCGACGGTTCAGGATACTCAAATTGTGCGCGACGGCGCGCTTTCCGGAAATGACGTATTCCTTGTTGTTCGCTATGAGTATTCTCCAAGCCTCGAAGATGTTGACGGATATACAGTCGGCGGCCGTGCGACGCATTGGTTAGGTGAAAAATTACGCATCGGCGCAACAGCGCAAAATGAGAAGACAGGATCAGCAGATCAGAACTTATTTGGTGTTGATGCTTTGTTACGTCATTCGGCGGGAACATATGTGAAGGCGGAATTTGCTCAAACGGAAGGTCCTGCATTCGGACGCTCTAATTCGACGGATGGGGGTTTCACATTTGATAATCTTGCGACCCAAGGGCAAGCGAACCTTAAATCTGATGCATATCGCATTGAAGGCGCGCTTGATCTTAACGAACTTACTTCGTTCTTTGGGCAAGCAAATCTGTATTTTGATCATCAGGATGCAGGCTTTTCCGGGGCAAATAGAGTTGAAGCGGGTGAGATTGAAAGAATGGGCGGTGCCGTATCTGTTGATCTATCAGAACGCACAAATGTTTCTGTTCAATATGATGAAGTAAAGGCTGAACTTCGCGGTAGAACGAAGGCCCTTTACGGCGATGTGCGTCATAGTTTCTCTGATGCCATGACGCTTTCACTGGGTGTTCGCCATGATGACCGGCAAATCGCAGCAAGCGGATTTAATACCGCAGTCGACGGAAGCCGCACGGATGCGTCTATGCAGCTGAACTATAAACGCAGTGACCGCGTCGCGCTTCATGCCTTTGGTCAGGCCACTTTGGATTACGATCAGTCTCGAAATCGCAATAACCGCTTCGGTATTGGCGGAGATTTCAAGCTTAATGATCGCCTGACTTTGACAGGTGAAGTATCTGAAGGTGACGGCGGATTGGGTGCAAATGCACAAGCCACGTTTAAGCGTAGCGATAATTCAGAGTTCTACTTGGGATATGCGCTCTCTGCGGATCGTACGGATACAGGCTTTGCAACGCAAACACAGTCCTTGGCGAATTTTGGAACACTGACATTCGGGGCAAAGACCCGCTATTCAGATAGCCTTAGCGTCTATGGCGAAGAGCGTTTCGGATATGGTCAGAACCAAACGGCTCTGACGCATGTGTATGGCTTGACGTTTAACCCGTCAGAAATTTGGAGCCTCGGCGCGAATGTCGAAAATGGCCGGATTGATGACGATGTGAACGGCGCGTTTGATCGCACGGCGTTCTCATTATCTGCGGCGCGCGCCACAGATGGGATGCGTCTTGCGTCAAATCTTGAAGGGCGTTTCGAAGAGGGTATCTTTGCCGGTTCAAATCGTGACCGCACAACGTGGCTCATGAGAAATACGGCCTCATTTGATAGCGGTGAGAATTGGGAACTTTTAGGACGCTTTAACTTTGCGATTTCTGAAAGCGATCAATCTGACTTCTTGGATGCTGATTTCGTTGAAGGCGTCCTTGGCGCGGCCTATCGTCCGGTCAATAATGATCGTTTGAATGGCTTGATCAAATATACTTACTTCGAAGACCTGGCTCCAGCACAGCAGATTTCTGCAGGCGGAACACGTTCTTTGGCAAGACAAAAAAGCCAAATCTTCAGTGTGGACGGAATTTACGACCTCACAGAGAAACTCTCAATCGGGGGCAAATATGGTTTCCGCTCGGGTGAGGTGGCTCTAGACCGAACATCTGATGTCTTTGTCAAAAGTGACGCGCATATTGGTGTCGTGCGTTTGGATTACCATGTTGTTCAAAAATGGGATGTCTTGGCCGAAGCTCGGATGCTGTCATCCAGTCTCGCTGATGACAATCAATTTGGCGCGCTCGTTGGAGTTTACCGCCACGTTGGTGATAATGCCAAAGTCGGCGTCGGCTATAACTTCTCAAAATTCTCTGATGATTTGAGAGACTTTGAGACGGATAGTGATGGATTCTTCGTCAACCTTGTCGGTAAATTCTAAGCTGCATGTCAAATAGCTGACCCGCATTGGGTCAGCTATTTCAAAATCATTGATCAATTCAGCCTTTGCGCAAAATGCGCAGGGGCTGTTTTGCGTTAAAGGGGGGGGGGGGGCGCATGGCATTGGACAAAGCTTCTTTTCGTCAGGATATTCATGCGGTAAAAATGGTAAAATTGTGCTATGCAAAGATATGAGCCTAAATGATACAGCCTTTGCGTTGCCACCGGGCACGCTCTTGTCACGATTTCAACGTGACCGAAACATCCAATTCTGGGTTTACCAGTTTTTGGGCTGGGGCGGGTTTTGCGTTGTTACCTTTCTAACATTGACGGCTTGGTATGCTACATTTAACTGGTCGCATATCAGCCATACCATTTTTCAAGCCATATTAGGTGTTGGGCTGACCACGCTTATGCGCCTGATTTATCGTCGTCTTTGGACGCGCAGTCTGGCCGTACAATTTACTGCCGTACTTTTGACCGTGATTGTACTGTCTGGTGTTTGGACTGTTGCGCGCATGCAGGCATTCTTATGGCTTGTGACCAATTATAATATTTGGCAAGAATTAGGTGGTTGGTATTTTAGCTCGTTCTTTGTTTTTATTAGCTGGAGCGCATTTTATTTAGGAATTAAATTCTATCAACTCCTGCAGGATGAGCGGAAGCAGCGCATAGAGGAGCAGATCATGCGATTGTCGGCTGAGGCTGGATCGCGTGAGGCGCAGATGAAAATGCTTCGTTATCAGCTAAATCCACATTTCTTGTTTAATACGCTGAACTCAATCTCGGCGCTCGTTAAAACGCAGCGTAATGATCAAGCGCGAAATATGATCACGCAGCTTAGTCATTTTTTGCGTTTCACGCTGGATAATGAAAATCTGATTAACGTTCGGCTCGAAGAAGAATTGCGCTGCGCGCAGCTCTATTTAGATATTGAAAAAGTACGCTATGGTGATCGCCTTGCAACGCGCTTTGATGTCGACAAAAAGACGCTGGATGCGCAAATTCCTTGTATGATATTGCAACCGCTTTTTGAAAATGCCTTGCAGCACGCCGTAGCAGAACAAGTGAGGGGAGGTCAGGTCAATTTTAAAGCCACGCGCGCGAATGAGCGCGTTGTCATAACGCTGGATGATAGCGGTCATCCTGACGCATCCATTCGTCCCGGCGTTGCGCCGCATCTGGATAAAGGCATCGGCTTGTCCAATATTGAAGGCCGCTTGGCCGCTCATTATAATAATGAGGCATCTGTTTCCTATAGTGGATCTGATTTGGGAGGCCTGCGTGTGGTTCTGTCTATTCCCTACCGCGCGATGCAGACAACGCTATCATGAGCCTTCGCGTAATGCTCGTTGATGATGAACCGCTTGCGCGCAGCTATTTGTCGACAATATTATCCGAGCGCGATGATGTGATACTGGTTGGGCAATGCGCCAGTGGACGCGAGGCGATAGACTCTGTATTAGAGCAGCGTCCTGATTTAGTGTTTTTGGATATTCAGATGCCAGGCCTGACGGGCTTCGATGTGATTGAACATATTCAAGCTGATCTAATGCCTAAAATTGTTTTTACGACTGCCTATGCAGAATTTGCAGTAGAGGCGTTTAAGGTCGGGGCAGTCAATTATGTTCTAAAGCCGCTGGATGAAGCGCAGATTTTTGAAAGCTTGGATAGGGCCAAAACGCTGATTACGCCAAAAGCAACACTGCTGAGCGCGCTGTCTGACGCCGCATCGCAAACATCGCTGATCGTCAAAGATGGCGATATCTTCACTCAACTTGATGTCGATTCCATTGTGTGGATTGAGGCAGCCGGTGATTATATTTGCATTCACTATAAAAGTGGCGCGCGATTGATCCGAAGCACGCTAAAGGCTGTATTGCAGCGTCTTGAGGGGACGGATTTTATTCAAATTCACCGCTCTACATTGGTCAATTTGTGCCATGTTAGCCAAACGCAATCTGGCTTTAAAGGCGAGCTTATCTTGCGCTTGAGTTCTGGTGAAGCGCTACGCGCAAGTCGCCGATATAGTCGCGCGGTCAAAGATAAACTTGCCGAGATGGCATTATAAGTACGGCGCAAAAAATCGCAAATGACCGCTTGTCGCATCATGATGACCGCTCGTCGCATTTGCCTTGATTGCTGACAGATTGCTTGTACTCAGGCATCTAGACATATTCCATATAGGGGACAAGGATGCACCATAAT
>CALKXN010000175.1 GCA_938003555.1 uncultured Robiginitomaculum sp.
TGTAGAGGACGAAATTTCATGCTCTATCTCTCTGTGTTAAGGTTGATACCAAATGATAAGACTTAGCACTCAGAGGATCCGAGTGCCAACACGCTTGAGATAGGGGTCGCGGCGAGAGAGTCAACAGGGGAGAGGCAAGAATTTTACACTTTTGTGAAGTGTCAGCTTAGCATTTTAATGCAGGCCAGATTGTGGTTTTGTTAAAGCTACAAGACGCCAGTTAACATTGATCAATTTACATAAGGACTGAATGACTTGAAAGCTCCCCTCTCCAAATGTAGGGTTTAGCAGATGGTTCATAAAAAAACTTTTGGCAGTAAAATTATGACAAGACTTATCATACTCTTCTACTCTGTATTTTTAGCGAGTTGCGCGTCATCCAGTTCCAATAATATTCAATCGCAAATTTTGTCAAAAAGCGATCGATTGAGGATTGAATTAAAAATAAAAAATGGCGTCGTCGAGGACGGTAAACCTTTTCATTTACTTCAATCTGGACGATATGGGGTGTTC
The DNA here is from genome assembly GCA_938003555.1 of uncultured Robiginitomaculum sp. Taxonomy (GTDB): domain Bacteria; phylum Pseudomonadota; class Alphaproteobacteria; order Caulobacterales; family Maricaulaceae; genus Robiginitomaculum. Next base: position 514 of record CALKXN010000175.1, read on the forward strand.
GCTGATTTTGGAATAGAGACGGTAGATGGCGAAATAAAATATGTTGGGGTTGGTGAAGATTTATTCGGCTTATTAGAAGTTAAGGATGCTGATGAAAAAGTCGTGCAAGTCGTTAACTTAAATAGAAACAGGACAGGCCATACAAAGGGTAGTCGTGGAACCTATCGAACGGATGTTGTGGTTTTGCGTAAATTTATTTCGCGTCGCGAATTATACATCTCAGTTAAAGAAATGAACATTCCAAATGAGTGTCAGCGTTTCAAATGCATAATTGAGTTAAGATTTCAAAAATTCAGATGGATAACTTGATTTGAAAGATGGAGGCTTACAATGATCAGTAGCGAAAATAATAAAATGGTTGGTTGGGTCGTGCTCGGCATGGTCTCAATGGCCGTCTTCTTATTCTTTATGCCGCTTAATGTGTGGGTCGAGCTTTTTATCGCCGTTATCTCCGCTGCTCTTTGCAGTTATTTTTTGTTAAAGGCTAAATTTCATTTTCCATGGAATTTAGCAATTGGCGAGACCTACAGCAAAGTGAATGCGGTTGGCTATATTGTGTTGGCTCCACTTTTCTTTTTGATAGCCAGCGTCGTAGCGCCATATTTTATAAATCTCTAATTTTTAAATGAGCAGTAAAAATTGGAACACTCCTAATTTGTCGCGCGTTACACTCCTATTACACCCCAACAGGAGACCCCTATGTCAAATGATGTCTATGCAATTTCAAAAGTCGTCGGAACGTCCAAAACATCCATCGAAGACGCCATCCAAAACGCCCTAGACCGCTAGTAAATCCATGCGCGGCATGAACGGGTTCGACGTGATTTCAACGCGAGGATAAATTGAGGATGCGGCTGTTGCGTATTATGAAGTGACGATTGAGTTTGGATTTAAGTGTGATTGGTAAGTAAACTTGCTTTTGAATTACATCATGATGTTGCCCCTTTGAAGCGGCATTTGAGTCCGGTACAGATAATGTGAGATAGAAGCACTTAGAGGTCGTATTATGAGTAAGTTATCCACATGGTTGTTTTTGGTGTTGTTATGTGGATGCACCACTCCACCTGAATCGACTGAAAAAGATTTCGAAAATGCGGCTCCAATAAATTTTAAATGGCCACTAAGTGGTGGTGAAGAGAGCTTTGAAGCTGAATTCTTTCTGTCTGATAAAGGTCGATATGTATCCAATTGCAAAGTAGACTATGGCATTAATGATTTGAGTTCGAAGACCAAAGAACTGGGCAGAATTAGGTTCAATATAGACATTCAATCTCGCGAGACGAGTAAGATGAAAGCCAGCAGTGATTTTGATTTTTGGCCTCGCGGAGGATCAGACATAATTAAAATTAATTCCAGAGACTTTGGCCTCAACACCCCAATAAAGATTATAGTATCTGAAATACGGTTGTCTGAAGTGTCAGAAGATGACGTCCAGAAATTGGTTTTGGAATGTCGGGTGGGGCGAAGATATACTCATAACTATCGATAGCGCGCATTCCAACCTAAGCTTTACTTCAAGAAATTTATCCCCCTTCAAATCCCCGCGCCCTGTGATACGCTGCCGTAGATATATCACAGGACGCCGCAATGACTTTCCTAAACCTTCTGCTTATTTCTGCCGCTGCATTTGCGCTGACCGCGTGCGGAGATAGCGCGCCGAAGTCTGGCGAAGTGACCGCGCAAGAGCAGGCCGCGGCGCCTGCGCTAAAAATTGAGTATGAGAAGTTCACGCTGGAGATACATTAGGGGAGGGGCAGATGCCTAAAATTTTTAGTACGAGTTAGCTCGCAGTTATATTGGCGACCATCGTTTTCTTTGCGATTGGTGCAGTGTGGTACGGATTTTTATTCGAGGCGCAATGGCTTGAGGCGGCAGGCATGTCCGCTGCGCAGGCGGATGCCGCAATGGCCGAAACAGGCATGCTGAAATGGCTAGTCTTTGCGCTCTTGATCACCTTCGCTCAAGCGATTGGCGTTTTAATGGTCATTCACAAAGCTGGCGCAAAACGCTTGCCCGCGTGCCTGTCCACGACATTTTGGCTACTGGTCACGATGGTTGCGCCGCTTTTGGCCTATGCGTGCATTTATTCCGGTTACAGCCTGACGGGCTATCTCGTCGATCTCGGTCACCATGTTGTAGGCTTTATGGCCATGGCGGCAGTTTACGCGGCATTTCGCGGCAAAGGTAAGATCGACGAAACCGAGCTTCTCTAGCATTTTTGCGCGGATTATCAGCGCAAAATCAGCGGATATGAAAATATCTGAAAGTCGGGTGCAGTTCCCCGACTTTTACCCTTGCAAGCGCGCGCCTGCAGCGTTAAAGACGCGCCGCTAGCCAGCACGCTTCTGCGTGTATTGAGTGCCCCTATAGCTCAGCTGGTAGAGCACCTGATTTGTAATCAGGGGGTCCGCGGTTCGAGTCCGTGTGGGGGCACCATTTTCCTATCATAGCAAGTTGCGTAAGCCTCTGAAAAGTCACGGAAAATCTCTCTTTCCTGTACTTTCCATACGGTAACTCGCGCGATTTGCCTCACTTCTTGCCTTACAAAAGGCTACACAGGAGATGGCAGGATGAAAGCGATTAGACGGCCCGACCAATACCTACGTTTACGGGGGGATATTTGGCATTACGTACGGCGCGTACCCAA
>CALKXN010000176.1 GCA_938003555.1 uncultured Robiginitomaculum sp.
TCGATCTTCCGCAAAATATTTCATCAATTAGTGAAGTTGATATAAGTCCTGATGGGTTAAGCCTTGTTATTACAGACTCGAGTGGTGTTCACTATCTGGACTTATCGAACAAATTAGGTGTGTCGACGGTTGAAGGAACGACAAGTGATGACGCGCTGATTGGAACTGATTTTAGCGACCTGCTTATAGGTCTGGCGGGGGATGATGTTCTGGAAGGCGGCAGCGGTGCGGACACATTAAACGGAGGCGCAGGTAATGATACAGCCAGTTACGCAAACTCCGGTGCGGCTGTGATTGTTGACCTCGGGGCGGGGTCAGCAGATGGCGGCGACGCTACGGGTGATAGTCTGACAAGTATCGAGAATATCTCTGGATCAGACAATGACGATATTGTTACTGGCGATGGCCGTAGTAACACCCTGCTTGGCGCAGGCGGGAATGACATCCTTGAAGGCGGCGGCGGCGCTATGGACATCCTCGATGGCGGATCCGGAATAGATACGGCTGTTTACACAAATTCTACAAATCGCGTCGATGTAAGCTTGCTGGCGGGCACAGCTAGCGGAGCCCAGTCTACAGGTGACGTGCTGATCTCGATTGAGAACCTGACGGGGTCGTCATTTGGCGATACCTTGCGCGGCGCACACGACGTTAATTTTCTGGATGGCGGTAGCGGTAACGATATACTGATTGGTTATAATGGAGATGATCATCTGCTGGGCGGGGCGGGGCGCGATATCCTTAATGGTGGCAATGGCGCTGATATAATAGATGGCGGCGCTGGTGTCGATATGGCTCGATATAATGGCTCCACGGAGGCAGTGCAGATTGACCTTCTGGCTGGTACAGCCAGCGGTGGGCAGGCCGCTGGTGACGTCTTGATTGGGATAGAGAACCTGTTCGGCTCTAATTATGATGACACTCTATCTGGGGACGGGAATAACAATCAGATCTTCGGCCATAACGGCGATGATGCACTCTCTGCTGGCGGCGGTATAAGCAAGCTTTTCGGCGGCGCAGGAGCAGACAGTTTTGCCCTTGGCGATGGCTTCGCATTTATTATGGATTTTGCTGACGATGTTGATCAGCTTGATGTTTCGGCATATGGCTTTGCAACATTGGCCGAGGCGCTGGATAATCTTGACCAAGTCGGGGCGCATGCGCGTTTCCGGGTTGGTGATGATGTATTGCTTGTTCTTAATACCGATATAAACGACTTAATGGACGACATATTTATTTGAACCTGACTTAGCGGGCTTTGTCAGGTTAACACTGAAAAAAGTAATTAGCCTTGGCAGCATTTTAATGACGTGCATCTGCTGTAATGAGACTGCATTCGGTTTGCGCTATGAGCCAGAATTCTCAAAAAGTATTTCTAGAGATGAGATGGCGACGGTGGTTGAAGAGGTTGTAGAACTGAGAGTGGGCTGAAAGTAATTTCTGAGCATGGTGAATTGATCTAAACCTCTGTGCTTTTCGTTCTCGTCTTATTATCGGGGCATATGAGCATTCCGTGCGATTATTCTTTCTTCCGTCCACGGATTGAAGATATTTCAATCCTAAAAGACTGAGAGCGGCTCCGTAAAATCCAAATCTATTGTAACGATACGAGTGGGATTTGCATCATGATTTCTGAGAAGTTTACGCAGTAAACGCGTGACGCTCCTTGTATTTCGTCTCGTTTGCACGACAATATCAATAACCGTTTCTTCGTCGTCAACAGCTCGCCAAAGGTAAGTCATTTTGCCGTTTACCTTGATGTAAACTTCGTCCAAACATCATACAGGTGAAGGAGCTTCGGATCTCAACTTCATCCGCTTTGCAAAGAAGGCATGGTTAACCTGATTAAGCCCTTCAGGCTAAGTTAATCTTTGATTATGTAGCGCTTCCCTTTATGGTTACCAAAACATTAAGGGGATTGGCATGGGACGCGTCAAAACAGCATTTTTCTTAAGCACCGCACTTCTGCTGACAGGATGTGCGACGACGGCTAAGGGGATTAGCCAATCTGCGGTTATGAAATCAAGCCTGTCCGAGACATTACGCCAAGACGTGCCGCCCGGCACTGTTATGGCTGTTTTACGTTACCCTGCCCATGTCGAAGATGACGCAAAGCAAGCCTATTATGACGCCTATAGCGCGCGGACTATCGGCGGGAAACTTTCAAAAGACAAAAGCGACGCCGCAGAAATTCAAGCCCTCGCCGATGGCATGGTGATGAAGTCAAACTATTACGCGCTATCTATGTATAAAGAGATGGCCGCGAAGATGCCTGAGCATAGCGTATTACTCTCCCCGCATGTCATTAAACTGGGCGCAGATGGCGCATTAACATCCGTGCCGATGACGCAGGCGGAAAGCTTGCCCAGTGTCGTAACCGTCGACTTCACTAGTTACTCCTTCCCTGATGCCAAAAAGATGATGGGCAAAGCCCCGCTGACATTTGGGGATCTGGTGACGCCGCTGGTTACCGTTCACAGCGACCACAGGGCCTCCGCGCCGACGCAAGGCCTAAGACTGGCAAGCGCGCCGCTTTTGCAACACTCTGCAGGCAATGGCCGGCGCGGCGTTGGAACGTCGCTCGCGGCGCTTCAAAACGGAAACTTTGAAACATCTGCTGCGCCGTTGGATTTCATTGCCTATCTCAATGCAGGCAGCACAGCCCGCGTGCCGTCCCAATCCTTCGGCACAATGTCACCCAACGCAGTCACATCATTTCCGCTTGAGAAAATCCAGTTAGATAAGAAAGAAATCGCAAAGCTCTCTGCCAAGGATGGCGGCGTAACCGACCCTCTTAGAACTGCATTTTCTGCCGGATTTGCCAATCAAGTCATTGGTATCATCAACCGCACCGATGTGAATAAGGCCACGATGGTTCGCCGTGCTGCGGCCATTGCTCAATATGATCCAAGCCTCGCAGCGCTGACGATTATTGGCTCCGACGATGCGGATTACCAAGCGCGCTACCGCTATGCAGAGCGCCTGCTTCAGGCTGAGCAGAAATATCTCTCCGTACAGTCTCTGCGCCTGTTTGATGGCGTTCATAACGGCGAGATCGGCGCGCAAAGCCGCGACATGCTAAAGGCTGAATATGAGCATTTAGAAAAGCGCAGAGAGCTTGCCCGTCAGCAAAATATAAACACCTCTATGGCCATTTTGGGCGTTCTGGCGACAGGTGCAATGATCGCAAATGGCGGCGTCGGCCAAGATTGCAGCAGAGCACGTTCTCAACGTGAATATTATGAATGCCAACGTCGCAACCAAGCGGCCAACAAGGTTCTGACCGATGTTGCTATCGCCGGCATCGCCTATACGGGGTCAAAGGCGTTTTCTCTGAATAAACAATCCAAAATGATGGGCACAAATTACCTGTCATCTGTCTCTTCGATTTTAGAGCAACAGCAAACCGTGCAGGTCAATTTAATTGACTCAAATGAGACCATTACTGCCATTCGATTTGAAGATTTGCGCAGTAAACTCCAGACATTATATAGCGAGAAGCAACGCTCGCTTGAAACTGTTGCGACGCGCTGCGGCTATACACATGACGGGTCGGTTAAATCCGGGACGTGGCTTGGTGTATGTGAAAATGGCCTGGCCAATGGCGCAGGTGTTGGCGTTCTTAGACATGCGGATGGAAGCGCCGTCGAGTATTATGGATATGCCGTGAACGGACAGCCCCAAGGCGCTGGCTACATGATCACGCATACGGCTTCGGGTAGCTCTGCGCTTGAGGGGAACTTCACTGCTGGACGCGCAGATGGCGCGATGCGAAAAACCACGGCGGGCGAAGCTTCGCGCATTGCGTCCTATAGCGCAGGCGAGCAAACAGGACGCGCGCCTGTTGGCGTGCAGGTCGCGACACCATTTGGTGCAACATTCGTCAGCATGCCGAGCGCAGGGAATTAAAATGAAACGTTTCCCCGCAGTCTTAACAGGCTTGGCCTTGCTCTGCGCGCCCGCCATGGCGCAAACAAGCGCGTCATCCGGCGATGTTGCAATCGCGAACCCATCACAGCAATATTGCGTCACGATCATGTCCGGTTTTCCAAATGATGATCATGTCGCGCGCTATCAATTCTTCCGCCTGACCCAAGAAATGGCTGTAGGGTCTACGCCGGAGTTTCGCGCCGCGCTTGCGCAATATGGCGACGCAGATGTCAACGCGCAAACGCCAATTTTAGACGTTATCGAAGCGATCGCGAACCCAGTTCTACGTCAAGCCGCGCCGGAAATGGTGATTGGGTTCATGGAGCACTTAATTGATTTTGAGGATCGCTGCGGCGCATATCTCGAGGGCCAAATCAATAGCTTGAAGGCCTATGATGGCGAGCTGACTTTGGAAGACCCTCTCATTACCGAAGACGCTCTGTTTCTACGTCAAATCCTGTCAGAATCATTGGACCGCGCCGGCGCAGGCCAAGACACAGTACATATTTTTGCCAGCCAAGATTATGCCGCGGACTTGATACGCACGCGGGACAATATGGAGTTCCAAGTTTTCACCACAGAGATTGATGACTTAGA
>CALKXN010000177.1 GCA_938003555.1 uncultured Robiginitomaculum sp.
CCCATAATTTCGGGGCTTCGCGCGGATCGTAACAGGCGCGCGCCATCAGGATAAGGCCGATATAGTCAGCCTCGGATTCATGATTGCGAGAGAACGGCAGCGAGAAGCCATAGGCTGCGCCCGCGCCAAAGACGCCCATGACCGTGCGCTGCGCGCCAGCGTCCATGCCGCCCGCGCCCAGCATGACGCCTGCGCTGACAATGCGCTGTAAGTTTTGCTGCGCCATACGCTCCGCGCCGTGATGGGCGAGCGCGTGGCCAATCTCATGGCCCATAACAACGGCGAGGCCGTCTTTATTCTCAGCCACAGGAATAAGGCCTGTGTAAACAGCCGTGTAACCGCCGGGCAGCGCGAAAGCATTGGCTTGCTCGGAGCGGATCACATTATATGTCCAGTCAAAGCCCGTCTCAGAGCCCGTTTCTTCGACCATGAACTCCTCGGCGACAATGGCAAGGCGGTTGCCAATATCATTGACCGTATCGACAATCGGCCCGCTCTGCATAACATTACCGCGTTCATCCGCCAGAATTTGCTGATAGCTCTGGAGGCCCAGAGCCACTTCCTGCTGCGGGTCCATGGTGCGCACTTGTTTACGCCCTGTCATCGGAACCGTCTCTTGGTTCATGAAGTAATAGACCGCCGCGCCAACAATGGCGAGCAGCGCAAATTGCCAGCGAAAGCCGCCGCCTCTGCGCGTTCTCGCCCGTCCGCCGAAATTAGCGCGATTAGCGCGCGAATATTGCCGTGATCCATAAACCATAATACTCTCCGTCTGTAGCTCTATAATACGCATTGAAAGCTGAACGTCACCCGAAATTTATGACGCTTTTGCTTGATAGTCCTGACCCAAAAATATAGAAGGACGAAATTTTGCCCGCATCGCAGTGATTCTGCGCTTTTTAGAGGACGAGCCATGCCTAAACGTACCGATATTGAGAGCATTTTGATCATTGGCGCAGGGCCGATTATCATCGGGCAGGCCTGTGAATTTGATTATTCCGGGGTTCAGGCGTGTAAAGCGCTCAAAGAAGAGGGTTATCGGGTCATTCTGATTAACTCCAATCCGGCCACAATCATGACCGATCCGGGCATGGCGGACGCGACATATATCGAACCCATCACGCCAGAATTTGTTGAAAAAATTATCGCAGCCGAGCGTCCCGATGCCCTGCTTCCGACCATGGGCGGGCAGACTGCGCTGAACGCAGCGCTGGCGCTTGAAGAAATGGGCGTGCTTGAGAAATATGGCGTTGAGATGATTGGCGCGAAAGCGGATGTGATTGACAAAGCCGAAGATCGTGACCGCTTCCGCCAAGCCATGGACAAGATTGGTCTGGAAAATCCGCGCGCGACAATTATCACGGCGCCAAAAGGTGATGATGGCAAGCCCAATATCGCGGCTGGCGTTGCCGAAGCGGTTGCCCGCCTGAATGAAACAGGCCTGCCCGCCATTATTCGTCCGGCCTTTACCATGGGCGGCACAGGCGGCGGCGTGGCGTATAATATTGAAGAATATGAAGAGATTATTCGCGGCGGTCTATCCGCCTCTCCGACCAACCAGGTTCTCGTTGATGAAAGCCTGCTGGGGTGGAAAGAATATGAAATGGAAGTCGTTCGGGACAAAGACGACAATTGCATCATCATTTGCGCAATTGAAAATATTGACCCGATGGGCGTTCACACGGGCGACTCGATTACGGTTGCCCCTGCCCTGACGCTTACAGATAAAGAATATCAGATTATGCGCGATGCCTCGCTGGCTGTTCTGCGCGAAATTGGCGTTGAGACCGGCGGATCAAATGTACAGTTCGGCGTGAACCCCGCTGATGGCCGCATGGTGGTTATTGAAATGAACCCGCGCGTCTCGCGCTCTTCTGCTCTGGCCTCCAAAGCGACAGGTTTCCCGATTGCCAGAATCGCGGCCAAATTAGCGGTGGGATATACGCTAGATGAGCTGGATAATGACATCACCGGCGCAACGCCTGCCGCGTTTGAGCCGACGATTGATTATGTCGTCACCAAAATACCGCGCTTTGCCTTTGAAAAATTCCCGGGCGCAGAACCTCTCCTTACGACATCGATGAAATCCGTTGGCGAAGCCATGGCGATTGGCCGGACGTTTAAGGAAAGCTTCCAAAAAGCGCTGCGTTCACTTGAGACTGACCTGACAGGCTTAAATGAGCTGGAGATTGTCGGCGAAGACGGCGTTACGCCGGACAAAGCGCTGCGGGCGCGCCTCGCCATTCAAGCGCCGGACCGCTTGCAAGTCGTCGCCCAAGCGTTCCGCCAAGGCCTAAGCCTTGAGAAGATCAACCAGATCACCTCCATCGACCCATGGTTCCTCGGCCAGATCGAAGAGATTGTGACGGCTGAAAACTGGATGAAGAATACGGGCTTGCCCAAAGACGAAGCGACATTGCGCGCAATAAAAGCAGACGGCTTTTCTGATGCCCGCATTGCAGAACTCACCGGCGTCAAAGAGTCCAAAGTGCGCAAAACGCGTATAAAAGCGGGCGTGCGCGCGGTTTATAAACGCGTCGATACCTGCGCGGCAGAGTTCCACGCTAAAACGCCCTATATGTATTCCACATATGAAAATCCCAGCTTTGGCGGCGATGTGGCCTGCGAAAGCGCGCCAAGTGACCGCAATAAAGTCATCATTTTGGGCGGCGGGCCAAACCGTATCGGCCAAGGGATTGAGTTTGATTATTGCTGTTGTCACGCGGCCTATGCGCTGGCTGATATTGGCATCGAATCCATCATGGTCAATTGCAACCCCGAGACGGTGTCCACCGATTATGACACATCCGACCGTCTTTACTTTGAGCCGCTGACAACAGAAGACGTTCTGGAATTGATTGAGAAAGAACAAGAAAACGGCAAGCTGCTTGGCGTGATTGTTCAATTTGGCGGGCAAACGCCTCTTAAACTTGCCGCAGATCTTGAAGATGCTGGCATTCCGCTGCTGGGCACTAAACTCGACGCGCTGGACCGCGCCGAAGACCGCGAGCGCTTTAAGGCTCTTGTTCAGAAATTGGAATTACATCAACCCAAAAACGATATTGTGCGCGATACAAAAGCCGCAGAGGCCGCCGCTGAGAGCGTTGGCTACCCTGTCGTCCTTCGCCCGTCTAACGTATTAGGCGGACGCGGCATGGAAATTGTTGAAGATACGGCCCATCTGCGCCGTTATATTCGCGAGGCCGTTAAAGTCTCTGGTAAATCCCCGCTTTTGATCGACCAATATTTACGCGACGCCATCGAAGTGGATGTCGACGCCATTTGCGACGGCGAGCATGTTTATGTTGCGGGCATTTTGGAACATATCGAAGAGGCCGGCGTGCATAGCGGCGACAGCGCTTGCTCGCTTCCGCCTAATACGCTGCCCGACGCGGTCATTGACGAAATGGAGCGCCAAGCGGGATTGCTGGCACTGGAGCTTGGCGTTGTTGGCCTGATGAATATTCAATTCGCAGTCAAAGACGGCACGGTTTACCTTATTGAAGTCAATCCGCGCGCCTCACGCACCGTGCCCTTCGTGGCCAAAGCCGTCGGCACGCCTGTGGCTTCCATCGCAGCCAAAGTCATGGCGGGCATGAAGCTATCCGAATTTGATTTGGATCGCCGCAAATTCTCAGAGCGTGAATTTAAAACCATCGCGGTCAAAGAAGCCGTCTTTCCCTTTGCCCGCTTCCCGGGCGTCGACACCGTGCTTGGCCCTGAGATGCGCTCAACCGGCGAAGTCATGGGCATGTCCAAATCATTTGGCATGGCCTTTGCCAAAAGCCAGTTGGGCGGCGGCGTGACATTGCCCGAATCCGGTAAAGTCTTCATCAGTGTCCGCGAAGGCCACAAGGCGCTTATGGCCGATATGGCCCGCGAGCTTATTCGCCTTGGCTTTACAATTGTCGCGACCGGCGGAACGACGAAATATCTGCGCCGCCAAGGCATCGAAGTTGAATATGTCAAAAAAGTCCATGAGGGACGCCCGCATATTGTTGACGCGATGAAAAACGGCGAAATCGCTCTGGTCTTCAACACGACCTCCGGCAAGCAGGCTTTGGAGGATAGCTACTCCATCCGCCGCACAGCGCTAACGCAGAAAATTCCGTATTTCACAACAGCCACTGCGGCCAAAGCCGCCGTTGCCTCCATTCGGGATTTGGCCACGTCAGAATATGAAGTGCAAAGCTTGCAGGATATGTTTGGGAGTTAGTACTTCAGTGTTTTCGAAATACATAGCCTTAATTGGTTTAGGCGTAAGCTTTGCGCTCGCATCTTGCGTCACGGCTGAGTCAGAATATGTCCCGTTAACGGATGAAGAAATTGCGGATACATTATATGCGCGCAAGATTACGCATGACGAAAAAATTGCGAGGCGCCTACCGGCAGATTGCCAAGAGAGTAGCGAAGACAACACAAAGCCCAGTCTTGTATATGGTCCATCACCGCGAATGCCTCAACGGGCGTTTCAAAGCGGAAAATGCAGCCTACAATTTGATATAAATTCAAATGGATTGGTTAGCGCCATTCGGCCTGTTTCCTGTGACCAAGTATTTTTAAGTGAAAGCGTAATCGCACTTGGAAGATTTCAGTTTCGTCCGCCCAAGCAGAGCGATAAACCTGCGGTCTTTTGTAACATTGTCCAATCCTTTCAGTTTGATTTGCTTGATAATGAAGGTGGGAAGGTCCCATAAAGTCTGAAATCCATCGTTTGTAGACTCTCAATAGAGCGGCCATTAACAGAAGATTTATCCGTTATAACAGCTTGCAATATCAAACTTTGCTTCTTAAATTCTATTCTTACGCAGAAATGCAACACAGATTTACGCCCCAAAGGCAGGACACAGATATGCAAAAATACCCCATGACCGTTGGCGGCCACAAAGCCCTTGAGGATGAGCTTAAGCAGCTTAAATCCGTCGAACGTCCTGAAATCATTCAGGCCATTGCTGTTGCGCGCGAGCATGGCGATTTGAAAGAAAACGCTGAGTATCACGCGGCCAAAGAAAAGCAGGGGTTTATCGAAGGGCGCATCCAAGAGATTGAGTCTAAAATGGCGCTGTCGCAAATTATCGACGTCACTAAAATGTCCGGCGAT
>CALKXN010000178.1 GCA_938003555.1 uncultured Robiginitomaculum sp.
ACATTGAACGAAGGCACAGAGATGGTTATGCCGGGCGACAATGTGAACATTAATGTCGAGCTTATCGTGCCGATCGCCATGGAAGAGAAGCTTCGCTTCGCGATCCGTGAGGGTGGCCGCACAGTCGGCGCCGGCGTCGTAAGTAAGATTATTGAGTAGACAGGCTCTTATAGAGGTGTAGCTCAGCTGGTAGAGCACTGGTCTCCAAAACCAGGTGTCGGGGGTTCGAGTCCCTCCTCCTCTGCCACTCAATAAATTGAATGCGCAGATGGGTTTTCCCATCTGCGTTTTACAGTATCAGGTAAGCCATACATTCTGTATGGGGCGCCTCTAGGGAAGAAAGCGCTGTTTATGGCCAAGCAACCACAGACATCCGGCGGCGGAACACAGGCAAGCACGCGCGAGCCTGAGAAAGTCGGTCCGGTTAAATTTGTTGCCCAGACGCGACAAGAGGCTGCAAAGGTCACTTGGACGACATGGAAAGAAACGTGGACGACCACAATTATGGTCTTCATCGTTGTGGCTCTATTTGGCGCATTTTTCCTTCTCACAGACGGCGTGCTTTCCACGGCGACAAAATTCGCGCTCCAACTTGGCGGCGCAAGGTAAGGGAATACATGGCAGCCAAATGGTATATCGTTCAGGCGCACTCAAATTTTGAGAAGCGCGTCAAGGAGAGTCTCGAATCTGAGGCTGAGCGTAAGGGCTTGTCCGACAAGTTCGAAGAAATCCTTGTGCCAACAGAGACCGTTATCGAAGTGCGCCGCGGCCGTAAGGTCGAGAGCGAGCGTAAGTTCTTCCCAGGCTACGTCTTGGTCAAGATGGATCTGACCGATGATGTTTATCACTTGGTGAAGAATACGCCAAAAGTTTCAGGCTTTTTGGGGAACCAAAACAAGCCAATGCCAGTAAGCGATGCCGAAGTGGCGCGTATTGTTGGTCAAATTCAAGAGGGCGTTGATCGTCCGCGCAGTACGATCATCTACGAAGTGGGTGAGACGGTTGCGGTTATTGACGGTCACTTCCAGAGCTTTAACGGCACTGTTGAGAGTGTCGATGAAGAAAATGAGCGCCTTAAAGTGCTTATCAATATTTTTGGCCGGGGAACCCCGGTCGAATTGGAGTATGCGCAGGTCAAAAAGGCCGACGCATAATCTATCTGTGGGAGGCGCGGCTAAGTCCAGTCGCTGCCGTACCACACCCCTTAACTGCTGGCATGGGGCTGGTGGTGTAATATGGAGTAAGGAACATGGCGAAGAAGATATCTGGTTATATCAAGCTTATGGTTCCGGCGGGCAAAGCAAACCCGTCACCGCCTCTCGGCCCGGCATTGGGTCAGCGCGGCGTGAACATTATGGAATTCTGTAAGGCGTTTAATGCCAAAACAGGTGAGATGGAAAACGGCATGCCGATTCCAACAATCATCACTGTTTTCGGCGATAAGTCTTTCACATTTATTACGAAGACACCTCCGGCGTCTTATTATCTGAAAAAAGCAGCGAAAAAAGACAAGGGTTCAACTGAGCCGTCCCGTATCGTTGGTGGAACCGTGACGAAATCACAGTGCCGCGAAATTGGCGAAATGAAAATGGTCGACCTAACGGCCAATGATCTGGACGCTGCACAGCTTATTATTGAGGGCTCAGCGCGCTCAATGGGCTACGACGTGGTGGAGGGTTAATCATGGCGCAAGGAAAACGTATTGCGGCTGCCCGTGCTTCTTATGATAGAGAAACACTGCATAGCGTAAAAGACGCTGTCGCGGCTGTTAAAAGCAACGCAACGGCTAAATTTGACGAAACAATCGAGATTGCAATCAATCTGGGTGTTGATCCGCGCCACGCTGACCAAATGGTTCGCGGCGTGTGTAATCTTCCGCAAGGCACGGGCCGTACGGCGCGTGTTGCTGTATTTGCTAAAGACGCAAAGGCTGAAGAAGCCAAAGCGGCCGGCGCGGATATTGTCGGCGCAGAAGATCTGGTTGAGATGATCCAAAATGGCGAGATGAACTTTGATAAAGTCATCGCAACGCCGGACATGATGCCGCTTGTTGGCCGCGTGGCCCGCGTGCTTGGCCCCAAAGGCATGATGCCAAACCCTAAGGTTGGCACTGTGACAATGGACGTGACCAAAGCTGTTGGAGACGCCAAGGGCGGCGCCGTTCAGTTCCGTGTTGAGAAAACCGGCATTATCCATGCTGGTGTTGGCAAAGCTAGCTTCTCTCTGGACGCTCTCGAAGAAAATGTAAGCGCATTTATCAATGCCATCCAAAAGGCTCGCCCGTCAGGCGCCAAGGGTGTGTTCATGAAGCGCGTCACTCTGACCTCTACAATGGGTCCGGGTGTTAAGATCGATCCTGCTAACGCGGTGTCGAGCTAAACCAAATTTAAGCCGCAGCGATGCGGCTTGATAGCTGGCCGTCCGGCCAGCGCCTGTCCGAGACCATTGGTGCTCTGATCCCCTTGGGTGATGCGCTTAATTTACGCCAGTGATAGGCAGAGCAAAAACCGAATTTGACCGCTTTATGCGGCGGGTTTGGTTCGAGCCCTGGGACAGTCTAGCGCTAGCTTGATCTGGAAACAGGGCGGGCGAGCGTACCTTAGAGGGTCAGCCATGGTGGAGGGCCCGAATTAAAGGAGACCGCAATGGATCGTAAAGAAAAAGAAGTTTTAGTTGAAACGCTGAAAGGCGTCTTTGCTGAGGCTGGATCCGTTGTCATGACTGAATACTCAGGCATGACAGTTGCGGAAATGGAGGGTCTACGTGCTAAGCTCCGTGAGCAAGGCGCATCGATCCGAGTTGTAAATAACCGATTGGCCAAAATTGCATTAAAGGGCACGCCTGCTGAAGGCGCGTCTGACATGCTCACCGGACCTGTGGCGATTGCCTGGGCTGATGACATGATTTCTGCACCAAAGGTCACTGTGGAATTTGCCAAAGATAGCGATTATCTCAATATCATTGGCGGCTTCATGGGTGAAGAAGTGTTCGACGAAAACGGTATTGTGGCCTTGTCCAAATTACCGTCACGCGAAGAGCTTATTGGCATGGTGGCAGCACGTCTGCTGGGTCAAGCTTCTGAAATCGGGTCACGTCTTAATTCTGTTGGCTCAGCGCTTCGTGGCGCTGTCGAGGTCATTCAGGAAAAGGCCGCGGCGTAGTTTTACGACACTCATTCTCGCAAAATCGAACTAAACCTAACTAAAGGAAACTAAAATGGCTGATGTAAAGAAGCTAGCTGACGAGCTGATGGCCTTGACCATCCTCGAAGCAAAAGAACTCAACGACATTCTCGAAGAAAACGGCATCAAAGCCGCAGCTGCTGTTGCAGTTGCTGGTCCTGCTGCTGGTGGCGGCGAAGCTGCTGTAGAGAAAGACGAATTTGACGTCGTCATGACGGCTTTTGGTGACAAGAAAATCAATGTCATTAAAGAAGTCCGCGGCATCACAGGTCTTGGCCTGAAAGAAGCTAAAGACCTCGTCGAAGGCGTGCCTAGCCCAATTAAGGAAGGCGCTCCGAAGGCTGAAGCTGAGGATATCAAAGCGAAACTCGAAGCCGCTGGCGCGACGGTTGAGCTTAAATAGGTTTGTCCTATTTGCGTCCGGAAACATGTTTCCGGACGCATACATGTTTTCCCGAAAACGAAAATCGGGGCTGGTCGGCCAGCATAATTACCGACGAAATTTATAAGGCGATGCCACTGCAGGGTGTTGCCAAGCAAAATGAAGGTGTCCTTGATGTCTCTGACTTTCACTGGAAAAAAACGTATTCGTAAAAGCTTCGGTCGAATTCCCGAAGTGGTCAAAATGCCAAATCTGATTGAAGTTCAAAAACAATCCTATGAGATGTTTTTGCAAAAGGCCGTTCCGCTCGCCGACCGTGGTGATGACGGCCTTAATGGCGTTTTCCGTTCAGTCTTCCCTGTGCGTGATTTCTCTGATCGCGCAATCTTGGAATATGTCAGCTTTGTTTTCGAACCGCCCGCATTTGACGAAGAAGAGTGCCAGCAGCGCGACATTACATACGCAGCGCCGCTCAAAGTCAAAATGCGTTTGGTTGTGTTTGATGTCGATGACGACACAGGCGCAAAATCTGTAAAAGATATTAAAGAGCAAGACGTCTATATGGGCGACATTCCGCTTATGACGGAAAAGGGTACGTTTATTGTGAACGGCACAGAGCGCGTTATCGTGTCTCAAATGCATCGTTCGCCGGGCGTGTTCTTTGATCACGATAAGGGTAAAGGCCATAGCTCAGGTAAGTTCCTGTTCTCTGCGCGGATCATTCCTTACCGCGGTTCATGGCTCGATTTTGAATTTGATGCCAAAGACATTCTTTACGCGCGTATTGATCGCCGTCGTAAATTACCGGCGACAACAGTGCTTTACGCGCTGGGCATGTCGCGTGACGATATTCTCGAGCATTACTATGAGAAGATCGACTTTAAACGCGATAAGAGCAAGGGCGGCTGGAGCGTTGCCTTTAATCCTGAGGAATATCGCGGCGCGAAACTTGCCTATGATCTTGTCGATGCGGCCACCGGCGAAGAAGCTGCGCCTCAGGGCCGTAAGCTGACAGCGCGCGGCGCGAAGAAGCTCGCTGAAGGTGGTTTGAAACGTATTCTGATCTCTGATGAAGCTTTGGCTGAGCGTTACGCTGCTGAAGATATCGTCAATACAAGCACAGGCGAAATCTACGCCGAAGCGGGTGACGAGCTGAATATGGAGATTCTGGAAGCGATTACCGAAGCTGGAATTAACGACCTTTCTGTTCTCAATATCGATCACATCAATGTCGGCGCCTATATCCGAAACACATTGGTTGCGGATAAAAATGAAGCGCGTGAAAACGCTCTTGTTGATATTTATCGCATCATGCGCCCGGGCGAGCCGCCAACGCATGAGCAAGCCGAAGCCTTGTTTGAAAGCTTGTTCTTTGACCCAGAGCGTTATGACTTGTCAGACGTTGGCCGGGTGAAAATGAACATCCGTTTGGATCAAGAATGTCCGGATGATGTCCGTATTCTGCGCAAAGAAGATTTGCTCGGCGTTCTGGATACGCTGGTTAAACTTAAAGACGGCATTGGCCAAAAAGATGATATTGATAATCTTGGCAATCGCCGCGTCCGGTCTGTTGGTGAGCTTTTGCAAAACCAATACCGCATCGGTCTGCTGCGTATGGAGCGCGCGATTAAAGAGCGTATGTCTTCTGTCGATATCGAAACTGTTATGCCGCATGACTTAATTAACGCAAAGCCGGCCGCTGCCGTTGTGCGTGAGTTCTTTGGGTCATCGCAGCTGTCACAATTTATGGACCAAACCAACCCACTCTCAGAGATTACGCATAAGCGTCGTCTGTCTGCGCTTGGGCCCGGTGGCCTGACGCGTGAGCGCGCTGGCTTTGAAGTCCGCGATGTTCATCCAACGCATTATGGTCGTATCTGCCCGATTGAAACGCCCGAGGGACCAAATATTGGTCTGATTAACTCGCTGGCGACACATGCGCGGATTAATAAATATGGCTTTATCGAGAGCCCGTATCGCCAAATCAAAAATGGTAAATTGACCGACAAAGTTGTCTATCTCTCTGCAATGGAAGAGGCGCGTTATTCTGTGGCTCAGGCCAATGCCGACGTGACAGATAAAAATGAACTGGCTGACGAATTTGTCACCTGCCGCGTTAACGGCGATGTGACACTTGTTGAACGTGCAGATGTCGACTTTATTGACGTTTCGCCAAAGCAGCTTGTGTCTGTTGCGGCGGCGCTCAT
>CALKXN010000179.1 GCA_938003555.1 uncultured Robiginitomaculum sp.
AGCTAATCCCATAGTCTCACTCCCTATGAATCAAAAACGTGACCTAATTGGTCACGTTGTCCGTTATTTTGATACATTTTCATAGCGCAAACGCCTTGACAAGGTCAAGTCGTTCGTTCATATGATACATAATTGTCCGCTGTGGATGATTCTAGAAACGGGCTGCTAGGAGATTCCTAATGCCAAATAAAACAAATTACTATTTTGAAACCAAAAAAACTGTTGGGGGCCAGTATATGTCCCGCTTTATGTACAACTCTGAACCTATCGTGTGGTCAGAGCAATTGACGACGAAGGCATCTGCAAATGCAAATGCCCAAAGCGTCAAGAAAAATGCGTGTGTTGCGTCTATTGTCGATAAGACAAAAGGCGAGACAGGTACGGGCTATCGCTTTGAGATTTTCGATACGTCGGATGATCAATTTATGGTTCGATTTAAGGCTCCGAATGGGGAAACGGTTGTTGTCTCTGAACGTTATACCGCAAAACATAATGCAATTAATGCAGCGAAAAGTGTACGTGATAACTCAGCAAATGCTGAAATTCGCGATGACACCACGGCGCAGGCTGCTTAATCATGGCAACGAACCCACCAACAGGTGATGGACGTCGTCATGGCGCAGTGCGCAGTCGTTCACAGACATTGAACACTAAAACAGGTCAATGGGTCAAACGCGACACAAAGACTGGGCGTTTTATGGACGTGAAAACATCTGGGGGCTCTTTCAAGGGTGTCCGCCGGGAACGTTAAGCATTTGGTTCACGCTTAATGGGCGGGGTTAACCCCGCCTCTCCCTACTATTATTTTACAAGTTATTTCAAAATTTTATACCTTCATCCCGCCGGAGGGCGGGACCCAGATTTGCTGTGTTTCATTTGGGCTGATGATATTTTGATGTGTTGCGCGGGCCGTATTTTTAAACTCAATTTATGGCATGATTAGATATTGCAGTTCTGGGTCCCGCCCTCCGGCGGGATGATGGGCGTGGGTTTGGGCTGGGCTGGGCTTAAGCCTTTATGTCTAATCGCGAAACCCACCTATATCGGCCCTCTCCCTCGTGGGAGAGGCGTCGATGACGCGTCCTACGGACGCCGACAGGGCGGGTGAGGGGCGTTGAATTGAGGTTTGGCATCAGGCGCAGGATTATGGGTGCTCGCGGACGCTCGCATTTCCCCTCATCCGGCTGTCGCTTTTCAAAACCTCGAACCGATGGCGGTTTTTCAAATCTCCCAGAGGGAGAAGGCCGAATACGGTGAGATTGGTGTTTATCTTGGCTGGTACATATTGCTCTCCCGACCTCGTCCTTCGAGTCCCGCCGCTGCGCGTCGCCTCAGGATGAGGTCTAGTATTGTATTCGCCTACCTCCTCATCCTGCGCTAGTTCGACTGAGGCCCTACGGGTCGAAGGGCGAGGAGGTGCAGTGCGGGGTTAGCACTGTATCCTTGCTTGGCATGCGGGATATATCTCCCGCCTCACCTTCCCGCACGTCATTCCTGCGCATGCAGGAATCTACCAATTATCTGTTATAAACCGTTGCCTTAGGGGAGTCCTGCATTCGCAGGAATGACGGTGTTTGAGGCGGGGGTTAATGCTCTAAAACCAAGGATATAAAAAACTTCATCCCTGATTCCCAAAACACCCCTATTTTAAAGCTGTCTTTTGTGGCGGGCCGGATGTCGACGTACGGTGTTCTCAAAAGATCGGTATTGGATTCGGGCGGCGTGGGGTTACGGCCTACGTCAAACGAGTTTGGGACTAGGACCCCGCTGGGGACTTAGGACTTAGTGCGATGCTCATGCCCCGACAGGGGAGGGCCGCGAGATGCCGTCCGCGAAGTCTCTCTTTGCGAAACATATATATTACGGTCTCCGGCAAGGAGGCGGCTTCGCGGAATGAGCCCGCGCATTTTTATCGGCGCGCCGCCGACCAGCCAACCCGGCGCGCATTGTCCAAGCCGCCCGAAAGGGCGCATGCGCGAGCGTATAGCGAGCGTGTAGGCTTGGACGCCCTTCGAGATAACGCGCCGCATGAGCGGCAGTGGTGAATGGCGTTTGTTTTAAAAAGGACACATAATGAGCCGAGGACGATACACGAAACAGGCGGAAAAGACGTCTGCCGCCTGCCCCGATTGCGGGCGCTCTTTTCTGTCCCCTGCCGATGAGCTCGCCCGCGTGAAGGCGCAGGTCGAAGCGGCGCGGCTGGCCAAGATTGAGGCGGACGCCCAAGACTGGCCGCCCAAGGGGATTGCCTATGAGGATTTACCGCCGATCCACCCCGAAGACGCGATCATGATACGCGAAGAATTTCAGGCCAAATTGGATATGCTGGCCGCCCATGACGGGCGAGGGGAGGAAGAGAAATGACCGCGTGCCGGACATGTCAGCGGCCCGCTTTGACGCCCGCGCAGAAATTGACGCTCTCCAAAGTCGCGGCGCAGCGGGCCTTGCTGGCGAAGATAAAATCCGAAACGCGTATTTGGCCGCCCCAATATCTGCGTTACGCGGAAATTCCCCCGCCAACGCCGGAGGAACGCGAGCGCTTTAAGCTTCGGTTTTTAGATCTGATCGACAGGCTTGCGGCGGGAGAGGATGTGCCGGACCATCCGGATATGGCGCGCGAGAAAGCGTGGCGGGAGGAGAATGCGCAGGGCCACTCGACAATGCCTTAAAACGCGCTAAAACGCGGGAATGAAAATACCTGCTGAAAAACTCCGCCAAGTCGTTGACCGCTTTGAACAGATCGAAGCGCGCATGTCTGTGGCGTCTGAGTCTGATGAAATTGTGTCCCTGTCGATGGAACATGCCGAGCTTCGCCCCGTGGCCGAGGGCGTGATTAAATTGCAAAATCATCTCTCTGAGATGGCCGACCTTGAGGAGCTGGCCAGTGATCCCGAAATGGGCGCAATGGCCAAGGATGAGCTGCAAACGCTTAAGGACGCGCTGCCCGCGATTGAAAAAGAGGTCGCGGTGCTGCTCTTGCCTAAGGATAAGGATGATAACGCCTCCGTTGTTTTGGAAATTCGCGCGGGCACAGGCGGGGACGAAGCGGCGATTTTTGCGGGCGATTTGTTCCGTATGTATAGCCGCTACGCGCAGCTTCAGGGCTGGAAGGTCGATGTGGAAACCGAGAGCGAAGCCGATATGGGCGGCTTTAAGGAAATCGTCGCGTCGGTTTCGGGCAATGGCGTCTTTGGGCAAATGAAATTTGAGAGCGGCGTGCACCGCGTGCAGCGCGTGCCGGTCACGGAAACGCAGGGGCGGATTCATACATCGGCCGCCACCGTAGCGGTTCTGCCGGAAGTGGCGGATATCGACATTAATTTTTCAATGAATGATGTGCGCGTTGATACGATGCGCGCCTCTGGCGCGGGGGGGCAGCATGTCAATAAAACTGACTCGGCTGTGCGCATGACCCATGAACCATCGGGTATTGTTGTGGTTTGCGACGCGAAATCACAACATCAAAACCGCGCCAATGCTGAGAAGATTTTGAAAATGCGCCTCTATGATATGGAGCGCGAAAAGCAGGACGCAGAGCGCGCCGATGAGCGTAAATCCAAAGTCGGCAGCGGCGATCGCTCTGAACGCATCCGCACCTATAATTACCCGCAGGGCCGCGTTACCGATCACCGCATTGGCCTCACGCTCTACAAGCTCGATAAAATCGTCGCCGGTGATGATTTATCCGAAGTCATCAATAGCCTGCTCGCCGAAGATCAGGCCAATAAACTCGCGGATCTTGAGGCGGGGTAAATGCGCGGGCCATATTCGGGCATAACTCTAAATTCAGCAAAGCGCTTGCTGAGCCGTGATTTCGACGCGGCAGGGATAGAGACCGCGGCGCTTGATGCGCGCATTTTGGCGGGGCACTGCGCGGGATTGAGCGCGGCGCAGCTAATCGCGCAGGGCACGGATATTGTCACGCCGGAGCAATCTGAGCGGCTGATCGATGCCGCCAAGAGACGCATTGCCGGAGAACCGGTGGATTTAATTTTAGGCTATCGGGATTTTTGGACAGACCGATTTAAAATCAGCCGCGATGTTCTTTCTCCAAGGCCTGAGACGGAAGGCATTATCGAGCATGCCATAAAATTAATCCCGCCTGCGCAAAATGACGATATAAGGATATTAGAGCTTGGCGTCGGCAGCGGCGCTCTGATTTTATCACTGCTTCGGGCGTATGAAACCGCAAAGGCGACGGGCGTGGATATTTCACCTGCGGCGCTGAGGGTCGCCAGACATAATGCACGGGTCTTGGGGCTGTCATGTGATTTTGTGCAAAGTGATTGGTTTGAAGGCGTTGCCGGCCAATTTGATCTGATTGTGTCTAATCCGCCATATATTACGGACACGGAAATGGCGCAGCTATCAAATGAAGTGGCGCTGCATGATCCGCATTTGGCGCTGCATGGCGGGGCGGACGGGCTTGATCCTTACCGGACGATTGCCGCGCAGGCGGGGGCGTATCTTATGGATGGCGGGCATTTGATATTAGAGATAGGCTATCGCCAGAGCGAAGATGTGTGCGGGCTTTTACGCGCGGCAGGATTTTCGCAGGTGACGGCGCATAAAGATCTCGCAGGCCATGATCGAATCATCACTGCGACACGTTAAAAAAAGGCTAGACATATGCAGATTGCGCGCTAGGTTCACCTTGCTGATAACGGCGCAAAACGCCACAGCATTATTCGATACAGAATAGGATTATCGGCCAGGCGCCGATTCACGCGGCAGAGCCGCAATTTTTAACTCATCAAGAGGTCGGGCATGAAACGCCAACGCGGACGTAATAATAACAATAATCGCCGGAATAATAATCACAATAATAATAACAATGTGAATCCTAACCGGTCTATGGATAGTAATGGCCCGGACGTAAAAGTGCGCGGCTCCGCCAGCACAATCTTTGAAAAATATACCACCATGGCCCGCGATGCCAAAACGAGCGGGAACCGAGTCAAAGCAGAGAACTATCTCCAACATGCCGAGCATTATTTGCGCGTTATGAATGAATTAAACGCCAAGCTTGAAGCGCAGCGCTTAGAGCGCGAAGCGGCCAAAGAGGCGGCGCGTCTTGAACGCGAAGCCCGCGGCGAAAGCGAACATAAATCGGATGATGATGACAATAATTCACGTCGCCGCAATCCTCGCCGTCATCGCAATCAAGATGATAATCGCGAAGAGACTAAGCCTGAGGAGGCCGTCACTGAGTCTAAGGATGAAAAGCCAAAGGCTAAGACGAAGCGCGTTAAGACATCTGATGATGAAAAACCCGCCAAAAAGAAGAAGGTCGCTGAAGGCCTAGAGGTTGTTACGCCCGGCGAAGATGCGCCGAGCCCGCGCCGCCGCAAAGCGCCTAGTCGTAAGGCAAAACCTGAGGCGGAGCCTGCGGAGTAATCTTCGTCAAATATTCAAAAAAAAGGCGCCGATTATATTCGGCGCCTTTTTTGTATAATCATGTTCAACTTGGCCTATTTTTTAGGCGTCGTTTTCTTTGCCGTTGATGTTTTGGCCGAAGCTTTTTTGACAGCAGGCTTCTTAGCGGCGGTCTTTTTAGCAGGGGCTTTCTTGGCCGTGGTTTTACGCGCCGTCGATGTCTTGGCTTTAGGCTTCGGGGTAGCTTTCGCTTTGGCGTCCGCAAGTTGCTCGGCGGCTTTGCTATCGCCCTTAAGTGATGAAGCCTTTTCGGATACGCCGTCTTTGGCGCGAGATGCTGCGGACTTTGCGCTGGAGAGGCCAGAGCTTGTTTTATCGGCAACGGTTTGGCGCGCTTTTATCGCCGCTTCGCGCATTTCATTAAGCGCATCATCACCGGGGATCGGCGCGTCAGTATTCTTGCCGCCAAGCGTCTTGTTGATATCACCAAGGCGCGCATAAATGCGGAACATCATCAGGATCACTTCGCATAGAACACGCCAGAGCAGCACAGCCAGCACAGTGCCGATGATCAGTTTGACCAGTGCCAGCGGAGTTGCAAAACCATTTTGGAACGATTTAAAAAATCCCCAAACAAAATTCACGGCGAGTAAAACCAGTCCAATATAATAAACGAGCTTAATGATCTGCTGAGAGATCATTTCTTTAAAGGACAGGATATTCTTTATAATGGCCGTCATGCGAGCCTCCCAAATTAAAATCTTGAGTGATGATAGGCGCGCGGGCGGCGCGGCGCAAGCGATTGCTCACCCTATGGTAAGGGGGACGTTGACGTTGCGCTGACCAATGATCCTGTAGGTTCCGACTCGCCATCAAGTAAGGCCGGACGGGCGACCGCGCGAATTTTTTCGATGTCTTTGCGGCGCGCTTCAAATGCGGCGCGATCAGATTTTGGCAAGGGCTTGCCGGAGAGCGTGGACAAGGAACGCGGGTTGATGGCTTTGCCATTTTTATGGACTTCGTAATGTAGATGCGGCCCGGTGCTGCGGCCTGTTGTACCGACATAACCAATGATCTGGCCTTGGCGGACGCGCGCGCCGGATTTAATACCGCGCGCATAACCGTTCAGATGGGCATAGGCTGTTTTATATCCGTCGCTATGGCGGATGCGGATATATTTCCCAAAGCTGCCATAGCGGCTGGCCCGTTCGACCGTGCCGATGCCTGCAGCCATAATGGGCGTGCCGCGCGGGGCGGCAAAGTCAACGCCCTTATGGGTTTTAACATAGCCCAAAACCGGATGTTTGCGGCGGCCATATCCCGAAGAGAGGCGCGCGCCATTTACGGGCGTGCGCATCAATTTGCGTTTCGCGCTTTTACCGTCTTTATCGTAGAAATTCTCATCACCATTTTTGGACGTGAATAAGTAATAGCTACTGGTCTGTCCGCGCGGGCTAAAGCTGGCATAAACCAGATCGCCAGCCTTAAGCGGTTTGCCGTCACGGTCACGATAAAGCTCAAAGGTCATTGTAAAGGCATCGCCTTTGCGAATGTCGCGCTGAAAGTCGACGCTATGCTCATAGATATGAGAAAATTGAACCGTGACTTTATCCGGTACGCCCATGCGGCCAGCATCGAGATAAAGGGAGTTTTCAACAGTGCCGGAGACCTCAACAATTTCTTTGGGGAAATTGACGGTTAAATCGCGCGCGGTAAATTCACCGTCTGTTTTGCGGCTGACAAAAACAGTGCGATCAAAAGCAGGTTTAAGCGTGACTTCAGTAATTTTCGGCGCGGCGCTTTGATCAAAATACATTGTGATCGTTTGTCCGGCGCGAAGGTCGCGCGGATTATAGGCCGTAGAGAAGGCCTGCGTGACTTTATAAGCCTCCCCCGGAGAGACGCCATTGCGCTGCAAGAGCGGGCCAAGACTGTCACCGGGCTTTAGCGTGACGGATTTTACTGCCCCTGCGACGCTGTCTTGATAATCAAGAGAGGCAAACAAACTGGCTTCGCTAATGGGCGGCGGGGCAGGGGGTGAAATCGAAGCTTGGGTTTTATCGGCGGGCCACACAGAAATGAGTCCTGCGGATAAAACGACCAAAGCCGCGCCTGCGACAACAATTGGCCGTTTTTCAGGCGATGCCATCCGCGCTTTAAGTCTGCTCAGCTGTGTTCCAAATGTGGATGTCACGTCATTTCCCCAAGTTTCAGTCATGAGAGGTTAATTTGGCAAAAATTAAGACCAAATCGTTGTGATGCATCATGACAAAAATATAGCTTATCAATGGTTAACGCGGCGCCATAGTGTATTATTATTTAGGTTTGGGCGCGCCCATTATCACTAACGTAACGAGCGGAGGCATGGTAAGCAAATTTCTATGACAGCCGCATCCGCCGACACATCTAAAGATAATACTGATTTGCGGCAGCCCAAAACCCGTCGCAAATGGCTGCGCCGCATTGGCGCGGCATTCCTTATATTGCTGATCATCCTTTTCATTGCCATTATTGTCTTGGTTCTCAATCAGAAACTCGTCGTAGAAAGCCTGATTAGCCGGACATTATCGTCGCGGGGTTATGACAGCGCCTTGCAGCTTGAGAGTTATTCCCAAAACCACGCTAATATTAAAAATATTACCTTGTCCAAAGATGGCGTTGTGTTTTTCAAAGCCGATCGCTTGCGCGCGCAATTTGACTTTAAGGCGCTACAAGAGGGCCAGATTCAAAATATTGATTTGGACGGCGCGCAGCTTTGGCTGGATGTGGACGGACAGGGTAACATTATTAGCGATTGGATGCCCCCGCCCAATCCGGATTCGACGGGCTTGCCGATTGGCAGTGCTAGCCTCAAGAAAAGCACGGTTAATGTCGCCTCGCCTTATGGTGATCTCTCCTTGGCCGGGGACGCCGCTTTGGCGCAGGATGGTAAAATTACGGGCGACCTTCGTTTGGCGCAAACCGATTTAACGGGAGCTGATCTGCTTCCCGGATTTACGGCGCGCGCAGGCGGTGATGTAGATGTGGTGATGCATCAGGGCGTGATCGACCTGCATAGCGCGGCCTTGCGGTTTGACACGATGCGCTATCAAGATAGCCGCGCCGAGAATTTAAACGTGATGGCCAAGGGCACAATTACATTGCGCAATGCGGACGATAACACGCCGCTGACTTATCTGGGCAATATAGACCTAAGCGCCCAAGACCTGCAGCTTGGCGGCGTGCAGCTCTCCCAGACCAAAGCGACCCTTTCTGGGCAAGTCAGCTTAAGCGCGCAAAAAGACATTCACTTTGACGGCGAAGCCGCGGCGCGTCTTGCGCGGTTAGAGCATCCGGAATTTAGCGTTCAGGACGGCGTCTTTCAGTATGACGGCGCTGCGCAATTCACGCAAGACAGCGGCTTAAACTTGTCGGGCGATGTTGATTATAAAAGCGCGCTAACAGGCCTGTCCGAAGCGGCCCGCGCGCGGGATCTGGCAGAGGCGATTACGCTGTCGGCAACGTTGGCTAATGTTCCTGTCATTGAACAATTTAGCGAAGCGCTTACCAATGATGTCGCGTCGCTGCTGCGCGGGAGCGCGGTAAGCGGAAGCGCGAAGATAACGCTAAATGCTGATTTGCGTCGTTTGGATTTGACCGCGCCTGTGCGCCTCTCGCAATCCTCGCGGTCGCTGACGATTGCGGGTTTGCCGCAGCAGGCCACATATGTGCGCCAAGACGGGCAGCTGGCCTTGGCCGCGAAAATTGACCTGCGCGGCGCGCGGTCTGTTACGCTGGATAAAATGGTCATTCGCGGCCCCGCAGAGCAGGGCTGGTTGTGGGATGAGGTGCAAACCGTAAATGCCGCTGTGCAGACAGGCGATATGTGGCGCAGCGAAAATGCACGCCTTGCACCGCTTGCGACGACGATTGCTTATGATAAAGGCAAAGCCGGACAGCTGCAGGTCACGGCAAATGTGGATTATGACGGGCCGCTGATTGGCATGGATGTTACGGGGCTGCGCTATGTCGGGGAGCTTGATGTAGAAACCGGCGGCCCTACTGTTGTACGCGCGGCGTCGCGCGGGCCCGTCGAGATTGACGCGATTAAAACGCAATCCGGATGGAACGCCAAAGATATCCGCCTGACCTTACCCGACAAGCAAACGATCATGACCGAACGCGGCGGCGTGCGCGATATTAATGTGACAGCCGAGACCTTGACCGCCTTCATTATCAATCCGCAAAATGGGCAGGACGGCAGCGTTACCGCGGCGCGCGCGCAAATTACGGGCCAAATGTCAGGCGAAGCTCAATCTTGGGATATGACCTTAACCGAGGCGCTGTTGACATCCGAAACCACGCCCGGGCCTGAAAGCCGCGTGAAAGCGCCGCAATTATCTGTCAGTCTGGTTCAATCCGGCGGCGGGCCGTGGGGCTATGAGATCGACAGTCCGGCGATTTCGATAAAGGCGAAACCCGTAACATTATCCGAAGTTCCGCTAAGCGTATCGGGTGAGGGCGAAGATATGACGGCCACATATAATGGCGGCACGATCAAGCTTGATGGCTCAGAGTTGCCGCCGATCCCCATTAAGGGTCAGGCCCAGATGGTGGACGGCGTCATCACCGGAAATGCGACAACTGTTTTGCCCAAGGCGAGCGCCTTTCCGATTAATGTGGACTACCGCTATGCAGATGGCCAAGGCAGCGCAGAGCTCGACGTGCCGCGCTTTGTTTTCACAGAAAACGGATTGCAGCCGCATGATCTGGCCCCGGCGCTCAAGGGTAAAGTCACAGGCGTGAAAGGCATTGCCAGCGCTAAAGCCAGCATCACATATGTCGCGGGCAGTCCGATGCAATCTAGCGGCGCAGTGAAGCTTGAAGGTATGGATTTTGGCACATTGGTTGGGCCGTTTACAGGCGTGAAATCCGAACTTAATTTCTCATCTCTCTTGCCGCTGCGTACAGATGGCGAGCAGACAATATTCATTGGCGGCTTTGACCCAGGCATTCCGCTCGGTGAGGGCGTCGCGAGATTTAGCGTGATCGAAGGCGGCTTTGAATTGCTTGAAGCACGCTTCCCGCTCCAAGATGGATTTATCAGTGTTGACCCAACCGTGTGGCGTACGGACCGCCGCAAAAACAAAGTTACGGTGCGCGTCGAAAATATCTCGCTCGGTTCGGTTTTAGGCGATGCCAGTGATGGTAAAATCGAAGCGACGGGAATCATCAAAGGCACGTTGCCTATTGTGGTCAACGGCGTCGATGTTCAGGTTGAGGGCGGACGGTTTGAGATCCCCGAAGGCGGCGTTATACGCTTGAAATTCGAAGAGCAACTTGCTGATTTGGCCTCTAAGGGGCGCATGCAGGCCATGGTTGTCGAGCTGATCGAAGAGTTTAAATATGATCGCATGTTCATCGAGGCCAATGGCCCGCTGGACGGCGATATGCGTTTCGGGGTCGATTTTACCGGCGGCAACCCCGATGTGCTGGGCGGGACGCAATTTAAGATAAATGCCCGCGTTGAGGGGGAACTTGTCAATATCACCCGCAATTTAATGCAATATTTCGACACCAATAAGATTTTAGAGCTCGTCTATTCAGAAGAGCGTTAATGCCAAGTTCAGCTAAGCCTATGTAGGAGGTAACATGTATAATTGCTCAAAGAGGACCTTGATGATGTCTCTGGCGGGCCTATCTATAATATTGGGAGTCACAGCTTGTGATATTCCGATAAAGATACAAGCGCCGGATAAACCCATCGAGATTAATTTGAACATTACGATAGATCAGAACGTCCGCGTTCAAATCGATGACGATGTTGAAGGTTTGATCGAAGATAACCCTGATATTTTCTAGGAGGCCGATATGGCACATGTAAAAACACTTTTCGTTTCCCTTTTGGGCGGCGCGGCCCTGCTCGCGGGTGGATTTGCTGCGACAACCGTTCTGCCGGACGCCTTTGTCGCGACGGCTTCGGCTGCGGATATTAACTCGCTCAAAAATTCCGGCAAAGTCGGCGAAACGGCCGAAGGCTATCTCGCCGCTGTGGGTTCACTCAGCGCGGCTGAGCAAGGCGTTGTCGACGAAATTAACGCCAAGCGTAAAACGGTCTATACGCGACTGGCCCGTGACCAAGGCGTCTCGGTCAGTGATGTGGCCAAGCTAACAGCTGAAAAGCTTGTCGCCAAAGCCCCAAGCGGTCACATGATCCGCGATGGTTTTGGGAAATGGGTCAAGAAGTGATGGACTGAGAATTCATCCAGTGGATGAATTCTAGCCATCTCCCGCGCAGCAAAAAGTTTATCTTTTGCGTAGCGGCTCATGCGATGATTTAGATATTGACCCGCTCCTCACTGAGCGGGTTTTTCTATGCCCGCATATCTTTATTTTCCGTCATCCTCCGGCTTGACCGGAGGATCCAGCCTAACCCATGTTAGAATGAAAATTGATGAGAAATGGATCCTCGTATCGGGGCACGAGGATGACGGCCTTTAGTAATGTGTCCCTTGACCACAACCCGCTCTCCCGCCATTCTTGCGCAGCATTATACGGAAGCTGCGCCATGACCCCCGAACTCTTATTTAGCCTGCTCAATCTTAGCGTCATGCCTGCTTGGGCGCTGCTGATCTTCGCGCCCAAATGGCGCGTGACCGAAAATCTCGTCCACTCCATGCTCTATCCTGTCGGCTTGGGATTGTTTTACGCGGCGTGTATGGGCGTGGCTATGATTGGCGGCGTGACGGGCAATGTCGCTTTTGAAGGCGAGGTCAGTTTCACCACACTTGAAGGCGTCCGCAATATTTTCGGCAACGATATGGGCGTGCTCGTCGGATGGTCGCATTATCTGGTGTTTGATCTCTTCGTCGGCGCATGGGAAGCCCGCGACGCCCGCCGCCGCGGCTTTAATCACTTCATCCTCATCCCGTGCCTGCTCCTCACATATATGCTCGGGCCTGTTGGGTTGTTGGTTTATTTGGCGCTGCGCTTTGTGATGAAGAAAAGCGGATCGGGATTGACCGAGTAAGTCAATTGACCGTTGCGCCGTGTGAATCGGCACTCGAATCTTCTATTTTTATCGCTCGACGGCGTTCTTTTCTAGGATCATGAAGTCGACAACGTCCGTAAATTTGACTTGAGTATACTTTGCCCAAATCAGTTTTAATTTTTACTTCACATTTGAAATTCTCGCCCATGTGCCTCCTTGCCCAATACTCTAATTTATCATCTGAGGTAGAATTGAAGGAAAGAAATATTTGAACCGCTTCAATTTTGGTTGGCGTAGTAACCCATCCGAAAGAATCTTTTTGTTCTACAAATTTACTAAAGTAAGATTGGTAGCGATCAAATAAATCACCGAAATCATTGGAGTTTGGGTTCATTCTCCGCTTGAGTAAGTCTATTAAAACGTGATCGGAATTATTCTCTTTGGCCAAGAGATATAACTTACCTATTCCCCAATAGCCCGAAATATCATTGTTTCGGCTTATAAATGAATGAAGCAAACTGTTTGCAACACCTTTAAGTTCTCGTCGTTTTGTCATTACTTCACCTCAGCATCTTCTCCTTTTCTAAAAAAGGGTCGAGCGATATCAAAACTATCCAAAAATGTATAGTGAAATTGTTCTCCTAACGAATGAGAAAACTTAACTGTTTTTACTAACTGATATTACCCTCAACCCATCTGAAGACTATAGATGGAGATGCCTACTCTCTCGGTCCCAACCAATTCACTTGCGCGCCTTTAGCCTTCACGCTCATATTCTCCCCTTCCGTTGCGCAGATGGGAATAGCGCTTGCGTCAACGCCCCGAAGGCACCTCGTATTGACGCCGAAATGATCGGGGGCGGCGCGTTTATTGTGGAAGACATATGTGCCGCAGACGCTACAGAAATAGTGCTTGGCGGTTTTCATATTCCATTGATAGAGCGTCAGCTTATCTTTGCCTGACAGGACGGTTAAATCCGCCTCCGGCACTTTGACCATCACCGCCCCGCGCATGGCGCAGAGCGAGCAGTCGCAGGTCGTGAACTCTTCGAGCGCCGAGCGGATTTCAAATGTCACCGCGCCGCAATGGCACGCGGCTTTGATGTCCCTAATGCCTGAAATGTCTCATCCCCGTAAAGACCATCGCAATCCCTGCTTCGTCGGCGGCCTTGATCACTTCGTCGTCGCGGATTGAGCCTCCGGGTTGGATGATGGCGGTAGCGCCGGCTGCTGCGGCGGCGAGCATGCCGTCGGCAAAGGGGAAGAAGGCGTCGGAGGCACAGGCGCATCCGGTGGTGCGCGGCGCGTCCCATCCGGCGGTTTCTTGGGCGTCGACGGCTTTGCGCGCGGCAATGCGCGCGGAGTCGATACGGCTCATTTGACCTGCGCCAATGCCGGCCGTGCTGCCGTCTTTGACATAGATGATCGCGTTGGACTTAACGTGCTTGGCCACTTTCCACGCCATGCGCAGATCAGCCATTTCGCTATCTGACGGCTTTCGTTTGGTGACGACTTTAAGATCCTCATCTGCGACCGCGCCATTATCACGGTCCTGCACCAAAATACCGCCCGCGACATTACGCTGCGTCAGGGACGGCGCAGCAGGATTTGGCAGATCGCCAACAATCAGCAGGCGCAAATTTTTCTTCTTCGCAAAGACCGCAATGGCGTCATCATCTGCGGCAGGCGCGATAACGACTTCGGTAAAGACTTTGACGATTGCTTGCGCCGTTTCTTTGTTCAATCGTCCGTTTAGAGCAACGATACCGCCAAAGGCGCTTACGGGATCGCAGGCCAGTGCATTCGTATAGGCGTCAATAAATGTATCGGCCACAGCAACGCCGCACGGATTAGCGTGTTTAATAATGGCGACTGCGGGCGACGCGCCTGCGTCAGCATTTCCAAATTCAGCAACCAATTCATAGGCCGCGTCGGTGTCGTTGATATTATTATAGGACAGGGCTTTGCCTTGGAGCTGCGTGGCGGTGGCAACGCCGGGGCGGTCGCTGCCGTCACTATAAAAGGCGGCGTGTTGATGCGGGTTTTCGCCGTAACGCATTTCTTGAACAAGTGTCCCGCCTTGCGCGCGGTACATGGGCACAGCCACGCCGGCCTGCGCGGTCAGGTAATTGGCAATGGCCGCGTCATAGGCGGCGCTGCGCGCATAGGCTTTAGCCGCTAATTTTTGGCGAAGCGCGCCGCTGGTCTGGCCGTCATGGGCATCCATGTCAGCCAGAACATCTGCAACATCGCCTGCATCGGTACAGACCGCAACATGGGCGTGGTTTTTTGCGGCGGCGCGGATCATGGCGGGGCCGCCAATGTCGATATTCTCGACGCACATTTCATAGGATCCGCCAGAGGCGACAGCGTTTTCAAATGGGTAAAGCGAGACAACAAGCATATCAATCGACAATATGCCGTGGGCGTGCATGGCATCTTTATGGCTGGCCAGATCACGATCCCCCAAAAGCCCGCCATGAACCATCGGATGAAGCGTCTTGACGCGGCCATCCATCATTTCAGGAAATTTCGTCAGCTCGCTCACATCTTTCACGGGAATGCCGGCATCGCTAATGGCTTTGCGCGTCCCGCCCGTGGAGACAAGTTTTACGCCGCGTGCGTGCAGGGCCTGAGCCTGGGCAATCAATTGGCTTTTGTCCGAGACGCTAATCAAGGCGCGTTTCACTTGCGCCATGCCGTTAACGTCAAAAGGCTTTAGATCGGGATTGGGAGCAGGCATAAATATCTCTTTCGTGGTGGTGCTTGGCAGCTATCACACAAGACTGATTTGATAAAGAGCAAGAGCTGTAGCGCAGGCGGAAATAGGCCCTAATCGGTAAGGTTGCCGTTGGGCTTATATTCGGGAATTAAGCGATGTAGGGCGTCGCGAATTGCGGCCTTGTCGCGCGCCCGCGTGGCTTTGATGAGGCGCGCAATACGGCGTTCCACAGAGCTGGGGTCAACAATTGTTCCGGTAAAGCGCTGAACGCCATCGACATATGTACTGGCGAGGTTTTCCCGAATATTGGTCAGCTCTTCGGTCAGCTTCTCGCCTTGGCGCAGGCCTGTATATTCAATCAAAATATCGCGGTCGGGCACATAGCCGCGAAGCCGGATAAGCTGGCGCGCGAGTTTGGCGATATTGACCGGCTCGCCCATATCCAAAACATAGACCGCGGCCATTTCTTTGCGCTGAATGGATGATAGCGCGCTGGCCTGCAAGACAAGCGCGGCGGCTTCTTCGACGGTCATAAAGAACCGCGTGGCGTCGCGGTGCGTCACAGTCACGGGCCCGCCTTGATTAATCTGCTTTTCAAAGAGCGGCACAACAGAACCTGTACTGTCGAGCACATTGCCAAAGCGCACCGCGCAGGCCGATAGGGCCGGACTTTGCGTTGCCGCAGATAACGTCATCATTTCAGCAATGCGCTTGGTTGCGCCCATAATATTGGACGGCTTTACGGCCTTGTCGGTGCTGACAAGGGTAAAGCTATCGGTGCCATATTTCGTGGCCATGTTGATAATATTTTTTGTGCCCTCAACATTCGTACTTACGGCTTCAATGGGATTTGTTTCCGAGAGCGGGACATGTTTAAGCGCCGCGGCGTGAAGGACAATATCCGGGCGCTCGGCTTCGAATATTTCTTCCATGTGATCGCTATTTGTGATGTCACCCAAATAGGCCGTGAAAATCTCTTTGTGCTCTCTTAGGTCTTGGTCAATGCGGTACAGATTATATTCGCCATTATCGACAAGGATAAGGCGCGCCGGATTATGGGACGCAACTTGTTTGGAGAGTTCTGAGCCAATCGTGCCGCCCGCTCCGGTAATCAATACGGTTTTGTTTTCAATGAATTGACGCACTGGGCTATCATCGAGTTTGCGCTCTTCGCGGCCAATAAGATCTGCGGCCTCTAGCGGGGTCAGACTTTCGCGCGGCCCACGTTCCAATCGCGTGAGCGGCACGCCAGCCTGCGCTGCGATTTTGACTAATTTGTTGAGTTGAGATTTTTCAGGAAATTTATCAACCAAGACAAGATTGGGCGCGCTATTATTGCGTTTCCTTGCGATCTCAATTTCTTTGGGAATATCTTTATAGGTTCCCATGACTGGAACGCCGCGAATAGAACGGCCGCTAAATTCGCCGCTGGTTTCGATCAGGCCGGAGACATAAAAACTGCCGCCTTGGGGCGTGCGGGTCTTTTCTCGTAAATAATCATGTAAGCGGTCACTGCGGCCAACAAGTATCGCCGCGCGGCGCGATTGATAACTGCGCCGAAATAGGCTGCCTAAATTACGGTTATAGGCAAGCATGACTACGGCGCGCGACAATAGGGCGACGGCGAAAAGCGCTGGCCCGGCAATAAAGGGCGCGCTACGCGGGAAATTCTCGGCGCGGTCAAATCCGATAAAGAGGATCAACGGCGTGATCAAACTGGCCAGTAATACGGCGCGGGCAAGCGGCGTAAGGTCATCGCGTGATGTGTAGCGCCATACGGCCCGCGAGATTTTAAGGACAAACCAGACACAAATGCACATCAGCGCAAATATAGAGGCGGATTTTTCAGCAATTTGATCCGGCGCGACTTTGCCGTCGACAATATAACGCAATGTTACCGTCACCCACATGACGCCATAAGCGCAAAGAGCGTCCCAAGCCGAAACAAGGACTCGGGTGAGTAATGTTGTTCTTATGCTCTTCATGCTGTTGGAGCGTTTACGGCTTTATCGCTATCTTGACCATCCCCTAAGATGCGGAAGGTCCAGAGCACGCGGTTGGAACGGTCTTGCCCGTCATTATCTGACAGAGCGTTCCCGCTAATAATAAGCTGCTGCGTGCGTTCAGGCTGTGCGCCGCGGGCTAAATAGACAGATTTATCAAGGGATAAGGTCGTTGCGCTCGTGCGAAACCGCCAGCCCTCGCCGGATTTTAAAATCAGAAGCGCGCTGCGCTTATCGCGCGATAGCGTGACGCGCACATCAGGGTGAATGTGAAAGCGTAAGGTAAAGGGATAGGTTGCGCCCGATACTTTAGGCGTTTTTCCGACGGGAATATAAAGACTGTCTTCACCGCGAATATCGCGTCCACCTTCGTCCATATAAATACGGCGGCTATGGGCAAGGCCTGTGGTTTCCACATAGCCATTATGGCTTGCTTCAAGCCATATGCCGCCATCTTGTTCTTTGCGATTTGTGCTGACATTATCGATGCCGTGGCGAATGGCCGGGCCATAAAGTTTTTCAGAAAGTCCGCCGGTGACTAAAGCCCCCGCCGAGCAATCATCAATAACAAGGGCGCTATGGGCGGCCGTTTCTCGCATGGCAGGCCGCCAGCTCTGCGGCTGCAATGCATCAAATCCGCAATTCACAATTAATCGGCCACTGGGGCGGGAGAGTTCAAAGGCAAGCGGCGCAAGATGCGCGTCATGATCATAAGGACGCGGCGGAGTTTCGCCTGTATCCATCAACATAAGCGTGCCGGCTTTCTCAAGACGCTGATAGCCACTATGGGGCATGTAACTAAATGTGCGGGCTGTGACGCCGCTGCGCTTGGAGAGCGCGCGAAGGTGCTTGCTCGGGATTTCGCCGCTGCCATTAAAGCTGGAATAATGGCCATCCGCTGCGGTAAAAAATGAAATGACCGGCGCAACGCGATCTATGGCGCGGCGCATGGGTTTGCTGGGCACGTCTTTGCGCGCTTTCAGAAGACTCTCAATAAGGAGCATGGCGTGGAGGCATTGACGGGCCGCATCGGGATTGCGGCTAATGTGGCCGCCATCCCCTAAAATCTGTATCTCCAATGCGTCATCTAACTCGTCGAGCGATTTATTCATTAGGGTTTTATCGCCCAGCATTATGCCGCCCATCGACATGGCGCACAGGGATAAGAGCTTAGGAAGTCCGCCGGGGATACGGTTTCGAATTTTTCTAAGATAGACGACTTGCCGCGCAAAACTGCCGC
Source organism: uncultured Robiginitomaculum sp. (assembly GCA_938003555.1). Taxonomy (GTDB): domain Bacteria; phylum Pseudomonadota; class Alphaproteobacteria; order Caulobacterales; family Maricaulaceae; genus Robiginitomaculum. The sequence continues at coordinate 18,311 of CALKXN010000179.1, forward strand.
GTCTGGCATCGGCATTTTCATCCTCGGTGTTGAGCAAATGTGACCAACAGGCCGCTTGCGCGATAAGGCGCGATATCAGAACCTCATGGCTCCATGAGAAAACATTATATTTGCCATAAACACTTATCCAGCGATCTGTTAGCTCGCGGGCTTTAGGCCCGCCGCTGGGCGCTCCTGCGGCGGAAAGATCATAGAGCCAGCTAAAGTCGTGAATTTTACGCGCAAACCCCAAGGAGGGAAGCGGGATTGTCCACGGGTCCCCATGTTGCC
>CALKXN010000180.1 GCA_938003555.1 uncultured Robiginitomaculum sp.
AAGCCGCCAGGCACGATTGAGTGGGAGTGACGTAAAATTTAATCCAGTGGATTAAATTGCCGTCGCTCCGTGGAGCAAAAAGTTTATCTTTTGCGTAGCGATCGTGGGTGACTTTCCGTAGAGATTTCTACACTCCATTAACAACTAATCACAAAAAAACAGTAGGTTAGCGCAGCAACGCTCACCCATTTGTTCACCTCTTGCTAAGGGGATGATAACTCTATCACGCTATAAACTCTCCATGCGGCAAAGATCGCAACTTGGTGTATGGGTGGTGAAGTGAACTCTTTACTTAAATTATTGGTGATTTGGACGATTGGGCTTGTGGTGGGCCTGCCGTCCTTTGCGCAGGAGACGGGGAAAACCCCGCTCATGCTGGAGATCGCTGATGGGGATACGGCGTTTATCGTCAATCCTGGTTTGAATAAGGCTTATTGGGTTGTGGGCGAATGTCGCCGCGAAATCCCGATGGGTCATCAGGCCAAAAACAACACTGCGGAAGCAATGTTGTCCCGGAAACTGTCGGACAAGGTGACACTTGGCCGTCAGCAAGTTGTACTTGAGCAGCAATTCCGGTTCAACTTAGCCGCTACGCCTGTCAGCGTAGAGGTTTATAATTCCGTACGTGGTGGATGGGCGAATATTCCCGTTACCGTAAACCGACAGTGCCGCATTGATGCGGCCTGTAAGGCTCGTATGGAATTGCCGATCTGTTAGGCCTGCGCCGTGCGCGCCGTGATAACCCCATCCCTAAGCGCAATGCGTCTGTGGTTTGCCGCAGCCCTTGCCATTATCATATTTGCTATGCCTGTTGCTGTTACGGCAGAGGAAACAGCGGATACGACGCCTAAAGCTGCCGTAGAAACGGAGGTCGCTGCGCAAACCTTAAAGCCTGCACCGATCAAAAACAAACTCATTGCCACACCTGAGCCTGATCTGTCTGTCACCATTGAGGGTGAGGACTTGCCCAATATTCAAGTGGTCAAGAATGAAGAAGGTCACGTCTTTGTCCGCGCTGAGCCTATTTTAGACTATCTCAACGATACCTATGAATTTAACGGCGAGACGGGCGCCTTGATTGTAAACCGCAGTCAAGACGGCGTAAAAATGGAGCTTTATACCGATACGGGCATCATAAAAGCCAATGGCAAAGCGATTGGTAAGTTGAGAGTATTTGGCGAAGTTACTGAAAGTTCTATAACTTTAACGCCAAATGCCATTGCTGTGCTGTCTGGAGCGCGCCCAAAATATGATGCAGAGGCTAAAATCCTGCATTTTGAGCTCGATCCCCGCCTTAAGGTCGCGACCGGATTTCAGATCTATGTCAATGATATCCGCATTAACAATCCAGAGCCTGCGCCGAAATCTGTTGGCCCCGTGCTCTTGCTGCCGCTTTTGCCAATTGCGGAGGAACTTGGCGGCTTTGTCACGGTTAGCCCGGACCGCACCACCGTCACCATACGCCGCGCCCAAGACAGCGCGGAGTTCGAACTGAACCTAACAACGGGCCTTATCCGCGATTCCGGTCGCCCGATTGGGATAAGCAAGGATGCCACATATATTGATCAAACCAATTTGCTTCTACCGGTTAGCGCCCTTGAAGCTTTAACCGGAACGCACATTGCTGTTGATCCAGGCTCTGATCGCGTGGACATCACGCTAGATGAGCGTTTAACGGGCGCGATTGCGCCGGGCGAGCGCGTTGATGATTTGGTGAAAGATGAGCCTTTCACCGTAGAGACGCTCTCCTTCACAACCGGGATAGATATTCGAAACGAAGCAACACTGGATTTTCGAGCGCGTGGCGTGAATGGGCGGCTCCGATATGAAATTCCGGATATGCCAACAAGCGGTGGGGAACTGAAACCCAGTTGGGGCTCGCTGCAATATCGAACGCTGGACGGTCTGTCCGGGTCATTTGGGGATTATTCCGCCGACTTCCGTGAACTTGACGGGGTCGGCGTTCGGCGTATTCGGGGAGCAAGCGCAAGCAAGTCTAGTGAGCATGGCCGCTGGGCTTTGGCCGTTGGCGCCCCCGTAAATGGCAGCGTCCAAGTCAGTGATGATCAAAACCGTTTCACATTTGGCGGGCTCGCTGCAGGCGCGCGCTGGGCGGATGCCGAAGGCTGGGAGGCTGGTTTGTCTTATCGCATTGATGACATGACTGATGATCAACGCGCTGTGTTGTCTTTGATTAGTGGCCGTTTGGGGCGTCAGAAAATTGGCGGGTTTACATGGGATGCGCGCGCAGACTTTGGATATTTCAACGGGCCTGACCGCAACAAGTCTTTAGATGTTCGCACAAATGGCTCTGGGCGTATTGAATTTGCCGAAAATTGGGACTTCGATATGACGGCCAGTTATGATGGCTCTGAGTTTTTGAAATCTGTACTGTCCCGCGAAGCCTTAGAAGAGCGTCTTGCAAGATTTGAACAAAATCAATTAGATAATGAAGATACCGAAACCATTCCTGATATTCGGCGTGAAGGCAAAGACCAAGCCGCGTTATCCGCGTCGCTGCAATATAGCGCGCGCCGCGATATTGGTGTTTTCAAAAATCCGGGCGCAGCGCTGACGATGCAGCGCTCAACATCTGGCGTGTCTGTGGGGAGTGATGAAGCCGTAAACCTCAATAGCTGGGCAGTTACGGGCTCTACATCGATTTCAAAAACCAACACATATATCACCGCTAATTATTCGCAATACTCGCAAGATTACGCGGCTGAGCCTGAGAAAAACGAAGAGGGCTATGGCCTTACGGTGCAAAGCTATCAGAATTTCAAACATGCAACTGTGCGCGCGCAATATAGCGAAACGCAGCGCGGCGACGCGGATAAACGCCAGCGCGCTGATATATCTGTATCGCTCAAGGCTAAACGGTTTGATTTGCCCAAATCTGCAACCGTTTCCATCGGCCCGTCCGTCAATGCCGTCTGGACGCCTGAGACAAGTTTTATGCGCGGCGGCGTGGTTGCGACCGCTGATTCCGGTGAAATATTTGGCAAACAAAATAATGTCACAGCCAGTTTCGGCGTGCTTCAAAGTTTTGGCGGGCACGGAGGCGGTGAGTCGGATACATATTTCACGCTAAATGCCGGACGCCGCCTGCGGATTAACGACAATCTTTCCCTTGGCCTGACTTACCGCAATGACCTGAAAGGCGAGCAGCGCTTCGGCATCCGATTAGATGGGCGTTATCGCTATAATGAGGCGCGTAAGTTCACAAATACTGAGGACGGCCGCGGCGTTTTAAAGGGGCGTGCATTTTTGGATAAAAATCGCGACGGCTTGCGCCAAGTCGATGAGCCCGGGCTGCGCGCTGTTGTGCTGCGCGTCACAGATGGTCGCCGTAAACTTGGCCTGCGCACAGATGGTGACGGCTATTACACGATTCAGAATATTAAAAGCGGAATCAAAACGATCACGCTGGATAATCGGAGTCTGCCGCTGGGATATGCGCTGTCTGATGATACGCTGCTGCGCGCGACGATCCGCGATGGAC
>CALKXN010000181.1 GCA_938003555.1 uncultured Robiginitomaculum sp.
AAGGCCATCATCGACATAAATCAGAAAATCCGCTGCCGTTTTCGGGGCCTTATCTTCAAATATTTCGATAACGATAACGCCTTTGCTCGTCTCCAATTCAACAACAGGATTGCTGGAGCAGGCGGTGAGAATGAGGGCGGAGAAAATGAGGAATATATATCGCATAGTTTGGGTTTAGAGGAGCGCTTCCGATTTGAAAAGCGAAGATCGCTTCACAATAAAATTATACGCATTAGGTCTTGAAGTAAAAACATATCAACGGCATAATGCTACTTTAAAATGAGTAATGGGGGGGGCAAATTATGAGTAACGACACCAAAGGTTATCACAGCGGGGATGATTGCCCCAAATGCGCAAAGACCAAAGGCGGAATAATTGAAATTCGCAATTACATTCCGCCATCAAAAGGCAAATACGCGCAATGCACGCGTTGTTCTTGGAACACCGCGCGATAGATAGTTAGGTCTATTAGCGCTCGCTTTTACTTGCGATTTTTATACCGAGATCAACAAGATAAAAAATACTGACCGCGCCAAATAACGCGAAGAGCGGGTGACGGAGAACCAGAAAAAGGCCGATCAAACTGACCAGCCCGGCGATGATCGCATAGGGATGAATATTGTTATACATATAGATTATATAGGGACGAACGGCTCGGCGCTCAAGGGCGTGTTTGTTTCGCCGTTAAATCCAAGGTGACGGGAATATCGCCGGCCCGCTCTAAGTAAGACCGCAGCAGCGCCGTATTGCGATTATTGGCCTGCCATCCCCAGTCAAATAAATCGCCGACGAGCGGGATAAGACCGATTAACCAATCAATAAATACGTTCCCGCCCATACGCAGGAGCATCCGTTTCGGCGCGCCAAGGCCGCGCGCCTGGGCCATAATATAACCTGACACGCCCAGGCCGATTGTGTCGCCTATGCCCGGAATAAACCCGATGAGCATATCCAGACCCAGAGGGATCGGGATTCCCGGAATTGCAAACCGGCTATCCATAAGCCGCGCAAGGCCTTCGACATGTTCTAAGCGTTGTTCAGGGGTCATCAAAATCGCCCCAGCTTCAACGTTTCTGTTGCTCTAATTCCACATCCCAATATAAATAATCCAGCCATGACGCATGTAGGTGGTTTGGGGGGAACCGCCGTCCTTGGGCTTGGAGTTGGTGCATGGTGGGGCGGAAGGGTTTGCGGCGCAGGGCCATGCCGGCTTCGCGCGGATTGCGGCCGCCTTTTTTCAAATTACATTTCGTGCAGGCCGCCGCGATATTCTCCCAACTGGTCTTGCCGCCGACGCGGCGCGGGCGGACGTGATCAAAGGTCAGCTCCTGTCCGCTGCCGCAATAGACGCATTCAAAACCGTCACGCAGAAATAAGTTAAAGCGCGTAAAGGCGGGGTCACGGTTTTGGCTGACATAGTCTTTGAGGCGAACCACGCTGGGCAATTGCATATCAAAACTGGGCGAGCTGACATGTTGGTCATAATGGCTGACGACATTGACCCGGTCGAGAAAAACAGCCTTGATCGCATCCTGCCAATTCCACAGCGATAACGGGTAATAAGAGAGCGGCTGATAATCCGCGTTTAAAATCAGGCAGGGATAAGCGCCGGAGGAGACAGCATCAGGTTCAGCAATAGGATTGGCCATGATCTGGCCATCGCGCATCTCGCGCGTGAGCATCGGATTATTCATCAGCCCCATTAAGAAATGAGGCCCGCTGAACAGCTATATGTCTTTAAATCACAACTGAAGACGAATATCCTTCTTAAATGCATCGACGAATCAATAGCTAACCATGTCACAGTTTTCTGACAAGCCCAATCTCTACGCAAGCGTGCGGCATAGCGCGAAGTTGCGAACGCGTTTTGCGCCCTCGCCGACGGGCTATTTGCATGTGGGTCACATCCGCGCCGCCTGTGAGGCCTTTGACTTTGCCCGTGCCCATGACGGAGTCTGCCTGCTGCGGATCGAAGATATTGACCATACGCGCTGCACGCCTGAGTTAACCACCGCGATATATGAAGACTTGGACTGGCTCGGTTTTGACTGGCCCCTGCCCGTGCGGGTGCAGAGCAAGCATTATGACGAATATACGGCCGTCATAGAGGATTTGCGCGAGCGCGGGCTTATCTATCGGTGCTTTAAAACGCGCAAAGACATTGCCGCAGACAGTATCAATGGTGTGTATTGTGGCCGCGCCGCGCCGGATGAAGCAGAGCGTTTATCCGCCAATGAGTCTTTTGCGTGGCGCTTATCTATGGCTGCAGCCCAAGACGCATTGGGCGAGGCGTTTCATCACATGCGCTATTATGAGAGCGGCGAGCATCCCGGCTGGCATGAGGTGAACCCGCGGCCGCATGGCGATATTGTCTTAGCGCGCAAAGATATTGGCACGTCATATCACTTGGCCGTCACCCATGATGACGCCGCGCAGCATATCAGCCATGTCGTGCGCGGCACTGATCTTGTCAGCAGCACGGATATCCACGTCTTGCTCCAAACGTTGATGGGATGGCCTGTCCCGGATTATCACCACCACGCGCTCATTTTAGATGAGGACGGAGAGAAGCTGTCAAAGCGCCGCGCCAGCACAGCTATTCGAGAGCTGCGAGAGGCAGGACAACGCCGCAGCGCTGTTTTAGCAATGGCCGCGCATTTGCCGTGATGGACGCTTGCACTTGCGCGCAAAACTCGCCTATCAGGAGAAAAACATCACAGCTCGGGGCGAACGAGCAGTTACGGGGACTAAATATGAGCGATCCAAAAAAATTAACGCCAGCAACACTCGCAGCGCTCCTCTGCGCGCGCATTTGCCATGACCTGATTAGCCCTGTGGGCGCGCTGGGCGCAGCGCTCGAAGTCTTTGATGATGACGATAATGCCGATATGCGCGACGATGCCATGGATCTTATTCGTACAAGTTCACGTCAAGCGGGCGCGAAATTGCAATTCTTGCGTCTCGCCTTTGGCGCGGGCGGCTCTGCGCCGGGCATTATCGCGATGAACGAGATGCAGAAATTATCGGACGGCATGTATGGCGAAGGCAAAGCGACCCTGATTTGGAAAACGCAGACCGATGGCTTGCCTAAAGCACCTGCGCGCCTCTTGCTTAACCTCCTCATGCTGGCCGTACAGGCTATTCCGCGCGGCGGCGATCTCACGATTGAGGCCACAGATAGCGGCGGCATGATCCGCATTAATTTAACGTCCCAAGGCCCCAAGGCCCGCTTGGCAGAGGCCGTTGTCACAACATTGGCCGGCAAGGCGCCGGATGATGGATGGGACGGCCGCACCGTACAGCCCTTCTATGCCGGCATGATTGCGCGCGAAGGCAAAGGCCGCGTCGAGGCCCGCATGGACGGCGAAGACAGGGTCATTTTCACGGCCCTTATGCCGCATGAAGGCTGAAAATAATTCATCTGAATTGCCCGAATATTAGGCCGCCCTTAACCAAATCATAGCCATGCTTGACACTGAATCTGTAGGTGCATTGTACACCTGCGCGAATGTGAAAGTGGCCCATGTTTGAAGCACAGCGTGATTTTGTAGCCTCTGCCCAGCATCAGCTTGGTGTGATCAACGCCCCGAGCGATAAAATCGCATGGCAAATCATCCAAGGCGCGTGCGATATTATCGAGCATAAAGCCACCGGCGTACGGGCCCGCGGCGTCGCCTTGGCGGCCCGCCAATGCGCGGCAGCGGCCTCTCGCGAAGATGAAATTCTAAGCCGTCAAATGCTCGGCGCGATGACATGCTTAATCGAGCAATATGCGGCGGGGCTGGCTGAAATTGATACGGTCGAAGCTATCGCAATTTACGAAGGCCTTGCCCCTGCGCACAAACACGCGTTCAAGGTTGGCACGCCGGCGCCATTTGAGCGCCTCGCGCAGCACAGCGCCGCACGCGATACATTAAACAGCCTCATCCCGCTGGCCAAAGCGAAGGAACGCGCGGCACTGACCCACCTCATCAAAGCGGCGCAGCCCGCAAATGACAAAATCCAGCACGCGGCCATGCCGATGCAATCTTTTGAAACGCTGATGTTGCCGCTGACCAATTCAACATTGTCGCATGCCCATCATCACGGCTTGCGCATCAGCCTGTCTTATGACGGGCATGACACAGAATTGTCCCAAGAGCTCGCCCCGACATTTAAAGCGGCCCTATGCGCCTTGTCGCGCTATCGCATTGACACGGCGCTGGCGGCGCGCCCCGCTGCGCTGCACCATGTTGCGCTCACCGCGCAGCAAAGCGCAACAGGCTTAACCGTGCGCTATGAAGATGGCGGCGCGCCGGAGCAAAGCGCGCGGCTAAGCGAACTTCCCGCCATTATTGATCTCGCCAATCAAGGGGGATGGATGTCCAATGATGGGGACGCCATTATTTTACATTGCCCTGTTGAACGCGCCCCGTCGCGAGCTGTGACAGAAGAACCGGTGTTCGCCGCAGAAATGATGGAGGCCTTGGCATGAAAACATGTTTAGTTGTCGATGATAGTAAAATGGTCCGCCGCGTCGCAGGACGTATTCTGAAGGATTTAAATTTTAATCATAGTGAGGCCGAAAACGGCGTTGAAGCGATGAAAGCATGCGAAGGCAATATGCCGGATGCCATCCTGCTCGACTGGAATATGCCCATTATGGATGGTCTGTCTTTCCTCAAAGCGCTGCGCAAAGCGCCAGGGGGAACATCCCCTGTCGTCGTCTTTTGCACAGCAGAGCGCGACGCGACGAAAATCATTGAGGCGATGGATGCCGGAGCAAATGAATATGTCATGAAGCCATTTGACTCAGACATTATTGAGTCCAAATTCGCCGAAGCGGGGATTCTCTAACACATGTCTGCTGCCCTATCTTTAAAGCCCAGCTATTATGAAGCTTTACGCCGCTTAACCCTAGAGATGGCGGGCGTGTCACTGGGTAAAGATCATCACTTTGTTGTCGAGACGCGGCTCTCTGCGCTTTCGCGCCGAGAAGGTTTTGATAGCCTATCCGATATGATCGACGAATTATTCTCACGTGGACAAACCCGCCTTGCGGTCAATGTCGTCAGTGCCTTGCTTGAGCGTGAACGCCGCTTTTTTGATGATCCAAGCAGCTATAATGCCATTACAGATTATATTTTACCGCGATTGATCGCAGGTTATGGCGGGTCGCCTTTACGTTTTTTGGTCTTTGGATGCGGCTCGGGTCAGGACGCCTATTCGCTGGCCATGACGATTGATAAGTTGCAAGAACAAATGCCTGATCTTGAAACGGAAATTGTCGCGGCGGATTACCCCAGCTGGGCTTTGGACCGCACCGCAGCAGGCCGTTATACGCATTTTGAAGTCCAGCGCGGATTACCTATTCGAGATTTGGTCAAATATTTCACCCGTTCAGGCGAAGACTGGGTCATAAATGATGATCTGCGTCGCCGCGTCGCCGTCAAAGAGTTTCACCTTCTGTCCGATACAGAAGAGCTTGGCCGGTACCACCTCATTCTATTTCGTAATGCGCTGGGACAGTATAGCGCGGGCGCGCAAGTCCGCCTGCTCCGAAATCTTGCGCCCATTACGATGCCCCATGGCTATTTAATGCTAGGCCGCGATGATGAATTAAGGGATTTGAATTTTGGATATGACCCCATAGACACCTATCAAGGCCTTTTGAAAAAACATGACGACCCC
>CALKXN010000182.1 GCA_938003555.1 uncultured Robiginitomaculum sp.
TGGCAAGGCCAAGTAATGTGCGCGGCAGACGAAGCTGTTGCAGGATAAGGACATGGGCTTCTTCGCCTTGACCGAAGAGCGCTTTGATCGCGGCCATCGGTGCAATGTTGGCGCTGCCGATAAACAGTGAGGCGAGGGCGATAAGAATAGTCGCGATAATGAGGAGCAAGAGTTTCACTGTGCGGCCCGCCACTCAGACAAAGCCGTGTCCGCGATTTGTATCGCGTCATAAAATTGCGGCGCCATGCAGGAGAGATATTTTCCCGGGATTTCAACCGATGGCGTGGTGGCCAGCAATCGCCGATGCACACCTCCCGTCATCATTTTGGCCTGCGCGGACTCAAACCCATCAGACATATATGACGTGATGATGAAGTCGGGCTTTAAGATGGCAAGTTCTTCGGCGTCTGGGGTGAACCACCCTGTTCGCGAGCTATGGCTCGTCCATATATTTTCCCCGCCAATACGGGTGATCAGCGCGTCAATATAAGTCTCGCTGCCCGCGCTTCCCCCGCTCCGCGTAAGGTATAATATTTTGGGTTTTGGATCGGGATAGTGTTTTTGACTGCCGGCCCAAAAGACTTCACCGAATTTTGCGTAATTTTCCTGCAGCATTTCTTCATCTTCGCCCCACTCCAAACGCAGCGTCTGAATGCCCGTTGCCTCTAACACGGCTTGCGTTTTATATCCCTCGCCGGGGCCAAACAAAACCACATCAGGGGCAAGCGCGATTAAGCGCTCAGCATCATCCCACGCTTGGGGCAGCCTCTTTTGTGTATCGCTAGCCAGTGATAACGGTCCGCGCGATTGCCAAGACAGGGCCATGATTTGATCGGGGGCAATCGCAAGCAGATACGCATCCCCGCAAAGCGAGGTGCTTGCAAATGTCTGCGGCTTATCTTGTGCCCACAGATTTGGGGCCGCTATGCTAGAAGTCAGCAGCCAAGCCAAGATAAATGCCGCGACCTTGCGATGCATATCCAAAGACCTCCTGATATTGCTCGTCGAGCAAATTCTCACCGCGCACATTAACGACCCAGTTCTTATCCAGTCTATAGCGCGCATTCGCGCCGACAAGAGTGAATGCGTCCAGCGTGACTGTGCTAAACGTCCCGAAATTTGTGTCTAGCTGCTCGCCTGTATGGTCAGTGGAAAGGCTCAAGGACAGATCATTGATGGGAGTCCAAACCGCGCTCGCGCTGGCGAGAAACTCAGGGCGGCGAATTTCTGTCACGCCGTTTTCCTCGGCCTGAAGAAATGTGGCTGAGCCGCGCAGGCTTAGCGTTTCGTCTGCTGACCAGCGCCCTTCAAGTTCAACGCCTTCGCGGCTGCTGTCTGTGTCGCGGTTGCGCGGTAGAAACGGGAAGCCAGAGAAGTCGGTGAAGATTTCATCTTCGAGCTCGGATTTAAAATAATCAATGCTGATGGATGCGTTGGTAAAGCTTTGCTCATATCCAATATTAAATCCGATAGAGCTTTCAGGTGTTAAGTCGGGATTTCCGACAAAATTTGTTTCAGGAAAAAAGCCAAATAATTCGATCAGAGACGGATTTTTCACGCCTTCGCCGATTGAGGCGCGCAGGCGTCCGTCCCATGCAAAATTATATCCCGCGCCGATACGCCACGTCGTGGCATCCTCAAAACGGTCATTAAAGTCTTGGCGCGCAGAGGCGCTAAACTGCCATGTCTCGTCATTAAATGTGTAGTCGGCAGCTAATGCAGAATTACCGTTTTCAGGGTTGATCGGCGTGCCTGCAAAACTCGGCGTAATGGAATATTGCTCTTGCTCGATTTCCGCCAGAAGCGTCAGCACGCCGTCCTGGCCGACCTCGCGTTTTGCCGCCCAATTTATTTGCTCGCGCGAGCCGACGGAGACATTGCCAAAATCTCCATTGGTTTCAGTCGTGGTTTCGCTGGCGCTGGCCGTGATAAGGTTGTCAAATCCGGCAAGGTCAAAGCGAGCGTCGAGGCGGCCCTTATAGGTGTCGCGCTCGCTCTTGCTATCTGTGTTGTTCAGCAGGCCGTCAAAATCGCTATCGCTGTCAAATTCATTTTCTAAACGGGAATATCCAAATTTTCCTGAGACTGTGACCTCACCCAGATAGACACGATTCAATCCGATATTAAGACTTTTGCTTTGCGACCCGTCATCTTCGCCGCCTTGACCGGAAATGTCATAGCCTTCGGTGGTAAAGGCATTGCCGTTAATCGACAACGCTGCGATTTTAAACGGAATGACCGCAGAGATCTGGCCCTCAAATGTCTCGAAACTCCCGCCTTCAACTGAGGCTGTAAATTTTTGGTCTATTGCGCCTGCGCGCGTAATTATATTGATTACGCCTGCAATAGCGTCTGAGCCGTAAAGCGCCGATTGCTCGCCGCGTAGCACTTCGATTTTGACAATATCTTCGGCGCGAAGGCCGGAGAAATCAAACTCGCCGCTACTGGGATTAGAGACTTCGACACCGTCAATAATAACGAGGGTGTGGCTGGCTTCTGATCCGCGAAGGCGAATTTGTGTCAGCCCGCCGGCGGGGCCGGATTGATTAACTGAAACTCCGGGGAGCGTGCGTAAAAGATCAGTGACATATGAATTGCCGCGCGCCTGGACAAGATCGCGTCCAATGACAGAAACTGCGCTGGTGAGCTCATCTGATTTAGCGTTGCCGATACGCTGCCCAATTGCGATGACGTCATAATCCCGCCCACACATTTCGGACACAGCGATATCTCCATCGCCAATTGGAATGCTTGCTATGATACAATTAGGAGGAACATCGTAAGATTGTCCGAATGCCGGAACAGAAAGTGCGGCCACAGATGCAGCCAGTAATAAGTAACGTGTCATAACGACTCCTTTGCGCGCAGCATTTGGCCACGCGGGGATTAAAATAAAGGTGTCGTCATTGGTCAGAGCTTTGCCCTGTGATCCATGCGCCTCGGTGCATCCCGCCCAAGCCGCGCTGGCGACGTCATTGGCCGGTCTTCTGACTCTCGGCTCAAATGGATATCTGCGCCTTCCCGAAACACGTTCAGTGGCATGTGCAGACGGCCTTGCCGATTACAGCTGCGGGAGCAGTCCCGGATTAGGCAAATGCCGCACCGGATTCCCGATTAAGCTTGTTTTATCAAGCACCAATAGGCGCTCCTTAACCACGCAAGAGGATTGGCGCAAGTCTGATAAGCGGTCAAAGAAAAAACCCTCCGGCTATTGCCGAAGGGTTTGTAATTTAGCGGTGAGGCGGGTGTTTAGACCATGCCGCCATCATTAATCATGATGTCATCAGAGACGGCATCCAAAGTTGTGTTCAAGATCAGCATTGTATCGCCGTCCACAAAGAAGCGAACATGCGCGCCGAACTGGTTCATATTCGCCAGGGCGTCTTCCACTGTGTCAAAGCCGTAGCTTGAGAAATCCAGCACATCGACATCATCTTGGAAGTCGGCGACATATACGAAATCATCCCCTGCGCCAAAGACGAATGTATCAGAGCCCGCGCCGCCAAAGAATTTATCAATGCCTGCGCCGCCATCAAGCGTGTCGTTACCATTTGCGCCAAACAGCCAATTGTTCAGGCTGTCACCAGTAAAGGTATCGTCATGATTTGATCCAAACAGACGTTCAACATTTGTCAGCACATCGCCTGCGGCGTCGCCGCCAGATGCTGTGCCTGTCTCAAGGTTGACCGTCACGGCTTCTCTGGAGCCCACATAGCGCATCATGTCGTCGCCTGTGCCGCCATCAACAGTATCGGCGCCTGCGCCGCCCGTGATGAAGTCATTCCCTGCGCCGCCAAAGATTGTGTCATCGCCGCTAAAGCCGGACAGAATGTCAAAGCCAACATCGCCGTAAAAGACATTGTCGCCGGCATCGCCTGTAATGGTGTCGGCAAAACGCGTTCCGCGAATATCTTCGATGCTGATGAATGTATCGCCTGTCGCGTGACCACTTGTAACGCTATCTGTTAGCATGTTGATTACAACGCGGTTGGTTGACGTTTCATAGGAAACCATATCTTGGCCAGCCCCTCCGTCAAGAACGTCACTGCCTCCGCCGCCTTGCAGGATGTCATTACCAAGGCCGCCAGTCAGTGTATCATTTCCAGCAAGGCCGTTAATGATATCGTCACCGTCGGTTCCCATTAAAATATCATTATTAGGTGTTCCGTTGATGGAGTCATCAGGCTCTTCAGCGCCAAGCGCGAAGTCTTGATTGCCGATACGGATAAATTCGATATTACGTAATATATCCGTTCCGTCCGTGCCTGTATTGGCCGTTACCGTGAACGTGCCATCAGCATTTTCAACAATTGTGAGGTTCGTAAAGGCTGCGACGTTGTAAACCGCGTAATCAATTCCGTCTCCGCCATCTAAAATGTCGTTTCCGGCATTACCTGTTAGGACATTGCTGACGGCGTTACCTGTGATTGTGTCCGTACCTGATCCGCCAATCGCATTCTCAATGACTGTGCCGCGGGAAACAGAAATAACATTCTGTAATGCGTCATCGACATTAGATGTGTTGGTATTATCGCCAACGGAAGAGAATGTTTCTTCAATAAGGCTAATAGTTTGGTTTGAAATATATCCCGAGAAGTCCAGAGTATCTTCGCCCGCTGTATCCCAGATTGAGAAGGACGGTAGACGAATGCCTTGGTCCATCCAGGCTTGAGAGTCGTAAATACTTCCGGCTTCTGTCGAGTTAAATCCGTATACACTGTCTCCATTGCGTGTTGTTGTGTTCGCGCCGTACAGATTTTGGATCGCAATAATATCCGCGACCTGCGTGCCAAGAACCAGGCGCGCTGTACCGAAGCCAGACTCACTTTGGTCAAAATAGGACATGACTGTGGTTGCCCAGCTATCATTTGTGTAGATATTGTTGAAATTAAAGACAGCAGAACCGTTATAAGGGCCACCATGACCAAGACCTAGGGCATGACCAATTTCATGGATATAGGTCTGATAGGAATAGCTGTTGATGTCTGTGCCATATGTGTCAATCCAATCTGATTGAGAGACATTAATGCGAACAGACCCTATTGTGCCAACGCCCGCTGTTGTGGTTGCCGCATATGCGCCATCATCGCCATCTTCGAAACGCAGATCTGCGCCCGCTGCCGTTGTCACTTCAACAAAGTTCAAATTGGCAACATCTGCCCAGGCTTGCATGGCGGCTATCGCCAGCGCTTGAGTCGCGGCGGGAAGGTCATCAATATGGTATGTGATCGTCGTGCCATTGCTGGCGTTGCCGTCGCCGTCATCATGGGTGCGTTGCGTCCACGAACCTTCAGTTAAGAAGTCTGCAATTTCGTCATATGTAAACTCTGTTAATGGGGCAACCTCTTGGGCTGTTACGGTGTACTCTCCGAGTGCGGGTTGCTCGCCGTTTTCATTTTCCCAGTGCGAAACGTCGATGTAGTACACGCCCGTATAATCCGCCGAGAATGAAATTTCTGAATTTCGATTGCCATTGGCATCATCATTTGACGCAAGAAAATTGCCGTTTTGATCTCTGATGCTGACCAGAGGGTCTTCGAGAGGCATTGCGCCTGTTCCATCAACATTGATCTGGTAGCGTTGTCCTTCGACAACCTCAATGCGGATCCAATCATTGTCGAAATCAACCTCGAGCTGGCCAACATAAGGTGTGTCAATCGTTACAACAGCTGTTGTTGTCGCGTCTTCAGGCACATCGCCTTCCATAAAGACCGAAGGCGTTCCGCCTGCATTGTCATGTCCGCCATCGGCAAGCGAGACGCCGTCCGGGCCGTGGTAATGCGGGTAAATATCAAAATGACCGTCACCGTCATGAGCGTGGTCATGGCCTTCAACGTGCTTTTCGCATGCGCACATGAAATCTAAATTGATATCAAAATCTATCAGGGCGATGTCAGGTGTCTCTATGGGTGAAAACATATAGTTCATAAAATTATGAAACCCAAACAGGCTGGTTGTGGAACTCGCCCCAAAAAAATCCTCATGAACCGGATCGAATGACTTGAACATAGATTTCCCTTTATCGTTATACCCCGCATGCATACGGGAATTAATCATAACTCAATAGAAAATTGAGCTAATTTGCAACTTTGATAACACCTTTACAGCCAGAGCGCTAGTGAGATGCATGGTCACATCTCGGTGAGGTTAACATAGTGTGGTGTGAAGGCGTAGTGAACAAACCCTCACAATTTAGAGAGTGATTGGGCCTATTTTTGCCACAATTTTATAGGGCGTTGCGCGCGATAAGTCGGAAAACCTTAATATATGTGAGTTAAGAAGCCTGCATGATCACTCAAGACCACCCCTTATATGACCTCCAAGTTCAAATAGAAGCATTGCTCAAAACGCATGGCCCGATGATTGGGCGCGATATTGTTGAGCATTTGGGCACGAAGGATTACCTGAATGTCTGGAAGGTCTGCAAAGAGGCGGAGAACCTGCGTTTTGTAAATTCGGCGCGCTATTATATTCGCTATGATATAACGCGCGAAAACCAGTTGCGCTTATCGCCTTCGCTGTTGCGTAATTTTCTGTCTTTCACGCTAACCTTTTTAGCGGAGCAATTTGAAGAGGCGATCGAACAAAGCGTTTTGCTCAGTAATTACCACCGCAAGGTTAGCCTCGAAAAACTCGGCATTGCCCGCCAAGCCATTCTTTCAATCCCCGATGAAATTAGACAGCCGCTGCTTGAGAAATCTACCGCATTTATTGCGGGCGATATTGCCTATTTTCTGGCGCATGAAGAACCGCGCGAAAATACGGATTTGGGCGTGATGGTCAAAGGCTCGGATATTGATATTCTTGTTGTGCATGATCCGTCATTGTCGCCGGAGATTATCAAGGCTGCCGAAGACGCGCTTTTGAAGTTTAAGTACCGGGCTTTAAAATCTCCGCAATTGCGTCAGGAGCTTGATTTTCTTATCAAGCCGACAACCAAAATGATGCAACAATATAATTATGGCACAATCCACGATAAAATCGCCTGTAAGATTTTATACGAGTCTTTTTTCCTTGCGGGAAATTTGGGGCTTTATGAAGCCCTCAAAGCGGATCTGGAATTTTCCGGCGCAAAGGCCAAAATTGAAACCGATTTCAAAACAGCGCTAAGTGAGCGCAAAAATACAATATCGAAAATATTTGCTTTAGAAAATAATAAAAAAGACGGCCTTGATAGCGAGATTAAATCGCTATTCTATTTCTCGCAGGAACGCCTAGAGTTTGAATAGAATAGTTTCGAATAAATTAAAACGCGGCGCGGAACGCTTTGACGAATTTATCCAAATCATTCTCGGGCAGATGATTGATGCCTGCGGCTGCTGAGCGTCCGCCGCCCGTTTCAAATTGCAAGGCCAAAGTATCTGCGCCTGTCGAGGACACTTTCGGCGCGCGAATGCTCACCAGATAGCCGCCTTCTTGCGCCGTTAAAATCGCGTGGGCGCGGTGCGGGTTGTCAACGGCGAGCTGATTTCCAAACACGCCGGATATACGGCGTGACCCGGCGCTATCGGCGAGCGTGATGATGCAGCCTTCATCTGTTTCTTCCAGAATTTTGGCATTCTTTGCGTTCGTTAAATCCGTTTCATAGCCCGCATCGAGCGCGCTAAAGACGTCTTTATCCTGCGCCAAAAACTCCATTGGTGTATCAAATGAGCAAAGCGCTTTGAATAGATCGGCAGGATGGAACAATAGGTCATCGACGCTTGCGCCATAACCGTTGTAATTGACGAGCATGCCCAGGCGCTCAAGTTTCTCAAGCGGCAAGTCCAACCCTTCGGCTTTTGCCTTAGCGAGACCTGCTTAGTTATCACCAAAGGCAGCGGTCACGGCCCAAGCGCGATAATCGCCGTCCAATGCTTCATCAATCAGCATCGCTGTGCAAATTTCGGGCGATGTATCAATGACAGCATTTAATTTGGGATGATCGGGGATGTCTCCGGCATTGTGATGATCGACGTAAAATACGCTGGCGCCTGCATTCAAAATGCGCGTGAGGTGTTCGGCATTACTGCGCATGGAAATATCCAGCACAGTCACTTTATCCCCCGCCTTGGCCTCAACGCGGTCAAGAAGTTTGATATCGCGTTTACGGCCCGTGACGAGCGTGGACTTCAGCGGTTCAGCGCGGCGAAGTTGGACGAGAGAAAGTATCCCGTCCGCGTCGCCGTTAAAAACGTCGAAATTGGCCATTAGCTGCTTGCCGCCTCGAGAAAGCCATTGTCCTTAAGATAAGTGACAATCATTTCAGCCGCTTCATCGGCAGACATCTCAACCGTATTGACTTCGATTTCAGGGCTTTGAGGCTCCTGATATTCGCTATCGATGCCTGTAAAGTTCTTGATCTCGCCTGCGCGGGCTTTGGCATAAAGGCCTTTAACGTCGCGTTTCTCGGCCACGTCTAGCGGCGTGTTGACGAAAATCTCAATGAACTCGCCGTCTTCAAGCAGGCGGCGCGCCATTTGACGCTCTGCGCGGTAAGGGGAGATGAAAGAGGCCATCGTGATCAAGCCTGCATCGACCATCAATTTAGACACTTCACCAATGCGGCGAATATTTTCGACGCGGTCTTCTTTGGTAAAGCCAAGATCAACGTTCAGGCCGTGACGGACATTGTCCCCGTCCAGCGTATAGGTATGACGGCCCAGATCCAGAAGGCGCTTCTCAACAAGATTGGCAATGGTTGATTTTCCGGAACCTGAAAGGCCCGTAAACCAGAGCAGGGCCGGTTTTTGATGCTTCTGCTCGGCGCGAACCATCTTGTTCACGTCCATATCTTGCCAGACAACATTTGATGCGCGGCGCAGGGAATAATCCAGCATGCCAACGCC
>CALKXN010000183.1 GCA_938003555.1 uncultured Robiginitomaculum sp.
ATTAAAACGCACGAGTTTTGAGTTTAGCCAAGGGGTCAGCCATTTTCCCAACATGATTATAGATATGCAACCCACGGCCACTGATATGTATAATCGGACATCGTAGCTGAATGTACTTAGCAATGCGAGGAGCATCCAACAGATGAATACTAAAGTCGCCGCCAAAATGAAGAATATCGATATAGCAAGTAAGTTGACCCATATGGCGTAATTTTTTCGTTGAACTTCACCGCAGATACGAAAGTAATCTTGCATCGATAATGAATATTCGAAATCATAATCCGCCATCTACCCCTCCAGCACCGCGCTCGCGACGCCGCTAATCGCTGCTGCAAATACGGGCGCAGAGAAATTCTCCAGATCCTCAATCCGTTCCCCAATTCCAATCGCATGGATGGGCAGTTTGTATTTATCGGATAGCGCGACGAGAACGCCGCCTTTGGCTGTCCCGTCCAGTTTTGTCATGATAATGCCCGTCACGCCCGCCGTATTTTGGAACGCTTCTGTTTGCATCAACGCGTTTTGCCCGACCGTGGCGTCCAGCACGAGAATGGAATGATGCGGCGCGGTTTCATCTTGTTTTTTGATCACGCGCACGACCTTGGATAGCTCGTCCATAAGCTCCGTGCGGTTCTGCAAACGGCCGGCTGTGTCGATCATGAGTATGTCGACATTGTCTTCGCGCGCACGTTCTATCGCGTCATAGACCAGACCTGCCGCGTCTGCGCCGGGCTTGCCCGCAATGACGGGGGCGCTCGCGCGCTCGCCCCATACGGTCAACTGCTCGACGGCGGCAGCGCGAAAAGTATCGCCCGCGCACAGCATGACCTTCTTGCCTTCATCGGTATAGCGCTTGGCAATTTTGCCCAAAGTCGTCGTTTTGCCCGATCCGTTGACGCCGACAAATAACATAATCTCGGGTTTCGCCCCGGTCAGACGCAGCGGTTTTTCAAGCGGGGTAAGGATTTCTGAAATCACATCGGCTAGCGCGATTTTGACTTCCATATCCGTAATTTGTTTATCGAATTTATCTTTGGACAGCGCCGCAGTGACTTTCATCGCAGGGCCTGTGCCAAGGTCAGACGCAATTAGAATATCTTCGAGTTCCTCAAGCGCTTCATCATCAAGCTTGCGTTTGGTGAAAACGGCGGAAACACTATCCGACATTTTATTAGTTGATTTCGACAGGCCGGTTGTGATGCGGGTGAAAAACCCGCCTTCGGCCGTCGGGTCGATTTCGGGTTGCGGATTTTTGGCGCGAATTTCCGCGAGGCGCGCCTCTTCTTTTTCGCGCTCTTCGGCTTCGATCTTGGCGCGGTGGGCGGCGGCTTCGGCGCGTTTCTCGGCTTCAATGGCCTCATTGCGCAGGCGCGTTTCTTGGAGTTTCTCCGCGGCACGCCGCTCGGCCTCTATGCGCTCGGCTTCTGCTTTTTGCGCAGCGGCTTTGGCCTCACGTTCAAGGCGGGCTTCTTCGGCGGCGCGTTCGGCTTCTGCCCGCGCGCGGGCTTTGGCCTCTGCCTCTTGCTGCGCTTTGAGCGCTTGGGCCTGGGCCGCATCATCTTTGGCGATGCGCTCCAGTTCAGCTTGAGCCTCGGCCTTTAAACGCGCTTCTTCCTGCGCGCGGGCTTTTGCCTCAAGCTCTTTACGCGCCGCGTCTTGCGCGGCTTGGCGCTCGGCCTCGGCGGCGCGGGCCTTGGCGTCTTCAATGCGTTTGGCCTCGGCTTCGGCATCTAACCGATCTTGCTCGGCTTTGCGTTCGCGTTCCTCAGCCAGCTGCTTGGCGCGGGCGACGTCTTTGGCGGCTTGAATCTCTGCGGCGCGTTTTTCCTCGGCCTCGATGCGCGCCGTTTCTTCTTCGGATATGCCCGCGCTAGATTCGTCTTGCTCGCGCGCAGACTTTAGCGCGGCGGCGTTAATCGCGGCCATGCGCGCCGCCATTTGCGCATCGACAAGCTGCTGCTGGGCCGCTTTTTCTGCGGCCTCTTGCGCTAATTTATCATCTTTGGATTTAAACCCAAGTTTTGATAAAAAACCGCGCTTCTTCTTCTCTTTAGCCATGCTCTATGTTTCGCGGCTCACCCTAACGGGTGAGACACGCCTCTTTATTGTTCCCGGCTCACCCTGCGGGTGAGACACGCCTCTTGTTTAGTGTCCCCGTTATACGGGCTGTGTTATTTTTCCGACCATGTGTTCTTTATCGTAACCCGTAAGAGCAACATTGCAAAGCTGTCCCGCAAGGTCTTCACTGCCCGCAATTTTCACCAAGGTAAAGTCAGGCAGGCGCCCCATCCCGCCGGCTTCAATCAGCGCGCTATCGCTGCTTCCGACCCGCGTTTTAAAATGCGCCATACGCTGCGCCGCGGCAGCCTCGCGCAGTTCTTTCGCGCGGGCTTTTATCACGCGTCCATCGACCTGCGGCATGCGCGCGGCGGGCGTGCCATCTTTGGGGCTAAATGGAAATATATGCGCCCAGGCAATATTGATCTCCGACAGGATCGAAATGCTCTGCTTAAATTGCTCATCCGTCTCGGTCGGAAAGCCCGCAATAATATCTGCGCCAAATGTTATATCGGGCCGCGCCTCACGCAGGCTCGCGGTCAGGCGCAAGGCGTCTTCGCGGCTATGGCGGCGTTTCATGCGTTTTAAAATCAGGCTGTCACCATGCTGCAGCGATAGATGCAGATAGGGACAAAAGCGCGGCTCACTTTGAATCAACTCCATCAACACATCATCAATCTCGGCCAGATCAATTGAGGACAAGCGAATGCGCGGCAAGTCCGGAACCAGCTTTAATATCCGCCGCACCAAATCGCCCAGCGGCGGCTGACCCGGGAGGTCTCCACCCCAGCTGCTAATGTCTACACCCGTCAGCACGACTTCTTTAAATCCCTGCGCGACCAGTTGGCGGATATGGGCGACGACCTCGCCCGCCGGAACGCTGCGTGAATTGCCGCGGCCATAGGGGATAATGCAAAATGTGCACCGATGATCGCAGCCATTTTGCACCTGCACAAAGGCGCGGCTGCGCGACTGCGTTTGCTGCGGCGCGTTCCCCCCAGACAGGATTTGCGGGGCGTGTTCCGTGACACTCATAATATCATTGACGCGGATCGGCTCGCCGCCATCGAAAAGCGTTTGCGGATTGAAAATTTGCGCGCCCATTTTATCGTCATTGCCAATCACGCGCGTTACGCCTTCAATGGCGGCAAAGGCCTGCGGGTCAACTTGCGCGGCGCATCCTGTGACAATGATTTTGGCGTCTGGGTTATCTTTCACCGCGCGGCGCACGGCTTGGCGCGACGCGCGCACGGCTTCATTGGTCACGGCGCAGCTATTGATAATCACGGCATCCGTTAGGCCCGACAGCTCAGCATTTTGCGCCATCATATCGCTCTCATAGGCGTTCAACCGGCACCCTAAAGTGACGGTC
>CALKXN010000184.1 GCA_938003555.1 uncultured Robiginitomaculum sp.
AAGCGCGCCTTTGGATGTCCCGCTGGTGAGAGCTATGGCGACTAACCCTCAGCCGATGGCCGCCAGCAGCAGCGTCGCCGTGCTGCGTCTGTGTGAAGCGGGCGCATGTGGAACCTATGAGGTCACAGCCATAGGAGAAGCAGGGATTTTTTTAGACGAAACATATTTTTACTTTTGGTACTCCAGTTTGATCAAGTCCCGCACGGACAGCCCCGCTTAACAAAACATCGAAGACATTAATTAAAAACGGACATAAAATGAGAGATTAAAGCAAACGGACCCCACTCACACCCCGCTCATCCCTGCCTGCGCAGGGATGAGCGGGAGGAGAGACCAGAGACAAACCCTACCGCACGTCATTCCCGCGAATGCGGGAATCTACTGATATGCCGCGCGTGCCTAGGGCGCGCAGAGTCCCGTATTTACGGGAATGACGTCTGTAAAGATGCGCGGCGTGAACCTGAAACATTCGGACTAAAATGAGAGACTAGACAATGCCAAGACACGCTCTGCGGCGGGGCTCTGGGGCCCAGATGTCGCGTATGCGCCACAAAATATTAAATGTGCGCCTCTCGCGCGAACGCTACGCGCTGGCCGCGCAGAAACGCGCGCGGGAAAAGGCCGCGGAGGCGGAATTGGATTATGATGATCCCGTGCTGATTGAGGCGCGCCAGCAGCTTATTTCGACGCGCATCAACGCCGAAGTTGCGCGCATCCAGGCCGAGATTGCGGGTCATATTCGCAATGGCGGATTAACGCCGACGGACAGGCAGCGCGCCGAGCGCGTAGAGATCGAAGCGGAGCGGCGCGGCTGGGCGATGATTGAAGAGGTTTTACGCGGGCAGTAGGGTGTCTATTTACGCGCCCCATGTTTGCTGGCGCGGCCGCTCACGCGCCGTCGCCACATCCGAAAACTGCTCGGTTTCATGTGGCCTTGCATGATCTTGATGACTTGGGATTCCGATAACCCAGATTGGTATTTAATGTCATCAAAGGAGGTGTCATCATCCCACGCCATGGCGACGATTTCTGATGTGGTGAGCGTGCCATTATCGGCGCGCGGCGTTGCGGGGATGAAATCATCGGGGAATGTGCGCTGTGTCATAGAGATGATACGCATGACGATCGCGCTTGGTTGCCCTAGACTTTGACGCAAACACGTCCCACATGGTCGTTATGTCACCACCATCCCAGAGCGCTGCTGAAAAATCTGAACAAAAACTGTCCTATCAGCTGAAAAGCTTTGGGCGGCTATGGCCCTATATGTGGAGCGGCGGCGGGGTGCGCGACCGGGTGCGCATTATTGCAGCAATTTTTTTGACGCTGGCCTCGCAAATGATTTTGGTCATCGCGCCCTTTGGTGTGGGCTATAGTGTTGACGCGGTTAAGACGGCGCTGGATGCGGGGTCGATGTGGGCCGATAGCGCCTTGGTCATTACGGCGCTTGTCTTTGGCTATGGCGGGTTAAAACTGCTCTCCACCATTTTGAATGAAGCGCGTGAATATATCTTTGCCCCCGTCGGGCAGCGGGCGCAGCGCGAAGTAGCAACAGCGACATTTGCGCATTTGCATAAATTATCACTGCGTTTTCATTTGGAAAAACGCACGGGCGGGCTGTCGCGTATTATCGAACGCGGCATACGCTCGATTGATTTTCTGTTTCGGTTTTTGCTGTTTAATATTGGCCCGACATTCTTGCTGCTCGGTTTTAGCTGCGCGGCGCTTATGCTCGCCTATAGCTGGGAATATGCGGCCATCGCGCTGGTCGTGGTTGTTGCCTATGTGTGGTTTACATTTGCGACAACGGAGTGGCGGCTTAAATTTCGCCGCGAGATGAACAAGCAAGATACGGAGGCGAATGCCAAGGCGATTGATAGCCTGCTTAATTATGAGACCGTGAAATATTTTGGCGCCGAAGGGTTTGAAACCGCGCGCTATGATAGCGCGATGGAGATTTATCAACGCGCCGCGATTAAGTCGCGTACCTCGCTGGCGACTGTCAATATTGGGCAGAGCTTTTTGATGAATGGCGGTATTGTGGCGCTGCTGATCTTGGCGGCCTATCAAATTCTCGGCGGCGCGCTAACGGTGGGCGCGATGGTGACAATTCCGCTGGTGATGCAGCAAGTCTATCGGCCGCTTAATATTCTGGGCTTTGCTTACCGCGAAATCAAACAAGCATTGACGGATATGGAAAAGATGTTCGCGCTGCTGGATTTACAGCCCGAAGTGACCGACCGCGAAGGCGCGATCGCGCTTACGGATGTCAAAGGCCGCATTGTTTTTGACGATGTGCATTTTCGTTATGACGCTGATCGCGCCATCCTGAAGGGGATTAGTTTTACCGCAGAACCGGGGCAGACCATTGCCATTGTCGGCCCGACAGGCGCGGGGAAATCGACGCTGTCACGTATCCTTTATCGGTTCTACGATATTGAAAGCGGCAGCGTCACGATTGACGGCGTGGA
Source organism: uncultured Robiginitomaculum sp. (assembly GCA_938003555.1). GTDB lineage: Bacteria > Pseudomonadota > Alphaproteobacteria > Caulobacterales > Maricaulaceae > Robiginitomaculum. The sequence continues at coordinate 2,469 of CALKXN010000184.1, forward strand.
TATTCGGGACGCGCAGCAGCTTAGCCTGCGACACCGCATCGGGATTGTCCCCCAAGACACGGTGCTGTTTAACTCCGGCATCGGCTATAATATCGGTTATGCCAAAGAAGGTGCATCGCAGGCCGAGATTGAAGCGGCCGCGCGCGCGGCGCAAATCCATGACTTTATTATGGGATTGCCCAAGGGTTATGACACGCAAGTCGGCGAGCGCGGGTTAAAGCTGTCCGGCGGCGAAAAACAGCGCGTCGCCATTGCGCGCACGCTATTGAAAAACCCGCCTATTCTGATCCTTGATGAGGCAACGAGCGCGCTGGATAATACGACAGAGCGCGACATTCAAAGCGCGCTGGATAATGCGCGCGGCGGCCGCACGACGCTCGTGATTGCCCATCGCCTGACGACCATTACCGGCGCAGATAAAATCTTGGTGATGGAAGAGGGCCATATCGTTCAGCAAGGCACGCATGAAGAGCTGCTGCGCGAAGGCGGACTATATGAAGAGCTTTGGGCGCGGCAAGGGGAGATGGCGTGAGTAAGAAGCTCCTTCTTTTCGGAATGATGATCGGTGCTTTTGGCCTCGCAGCTGTCGCAGTTGCGTTTTACTCTGTTGCTGGAATGGCGAGTTGGGATCGTTGCATGGATAGCGGCGGGCTCTGGGATGCTGACAGGAAAATGTGTAATTGTGAAATATCGAGAGATGATGGCTATTGCGAAATCGTGGCTTATCATGAGAAATTTATCGACTTAAACGAAGTTGCTCCAGAATTATTTATTCAGAGGCGCGGAACTCGGCAGCATGTGCGGCGCGGAGAAATAAATGTTGATAATGTCGTGTTCCAACGTGATCGTTTTGCGGAGAGTATCATTGCCGCAGATATAGGCTTAGCCTTATCACTGCCGAATTACCCTGAAAATGTGACGGGCCCTTGGATATCGGGTTCATGCACATTTAATTCAATGTCCAATATACCAGATGGAGTTGAGACGCAGCGCAGAGTCTATGGGTTTCAATCGGTGTGCGTGAACCCCACTATAAACACTCAGTTTTGGCTAACAGATAGAAGAGCGCTGGTTAGCTTTCAGATTACGACACAATCGCCTAACACAGCGCCAAGAGTTGTGGAGTATCGTAATCCAATATTTTTCAATAACCTCTGATTAAGCCTATTTGTATAGGCCTTTATTACACACGGGAAAATATCATGATTATCAAACTCGCTCATCAGATTAAAAATGCCACGCGCTACAGTATTGATGGCTGCGTATATTTACTGCGCAGTGAATTTGCGGCGCGTGTGGAGGTCTATGCGTTTTTCTGGATGATGGTTGCGCTGATTTTGCTTAAGGTTTCACTATTGACGCTCGGCATCGCAACCATTCTGTTCTTGATCATGATCGCCACAGAGGCGCTGAATACCGCGATCGAAGTCATCATTGATCGCGTTAGCCCTGAAATATCCCCTGCGGGCAAAAAGGCCAAAGACCTGGGCAGCTTTGCGGTGATGTGCATGATTATTGTAAATGGAATATTCTTCTTCGGTGCCGTCTGGGATAGCGAGCCCGTTCAGCAATTCGCGCAATATATATCGTCAGTTTTTGTGTAGCCGTTCAACATTGTGTTCACGGGCAAGGGCCCCGATTTCATCAAGCATTTTTTCACACCACTTCGCGTGCGCGTCTTCTTGCTCAATCCCGATATTAAGCGCGATTAATTTTCCTTTTTCCGTCAGCGACAATTCTTTATTTTCATAAAATCGCTCTTTGATTTTGTGAAAGGTTTTCGCGCGGCCCAGATGCTGTTCCATGCGCAATGTGATTTGTTCACGCAAGGCGTCAATATCGACAGCCTCCAGCGCGTATAATTTGACCAGCATATCATCTTTGACGCTAGGTTTGCGCGATGGTTTTTGCGACCAGTTTTGTAAATAAATTTTCCCCGCTTTGGTAATGCGGTGTACAATGCGATTGGGTTTGCCGGATTGACTCACTTCGGTGCTGGCGACATGGCCTTTATCACGCAGGCGGCCAAGTTCGCGGTAAATTTGTTGATGGCTGGCGCGCCAGAAAAACCCGATGGAGGCATCGAAATTTTTAGCCAAATCATACCCGCTCATCGGGCGATCTGTCAGACAAACAAGTATTGCTTCGGCAAGTGCCATTTGATTTCCCCGTTCATTATCACATGGCGGCTCTGCGCCGCTCTTGTTTGACACTATGCAACTCAGTGCATATGCGCATTTAAAGACATTAGAGGAGAAATCATGTCGCTTAAAGGAAAAACCATTTTTATGTCCGGCGGGTCACGCGGCATCGGCCTTGCGATTGCCCTGCGCGCGGCGCGCGACGGCGCAAATGTTGTCATTGCCGCCAAGACTGCAGAGCCGCACCCTAAGCTCCCCGGCACAATCTATACGGCCGCCAAAGACATCGAAGATGCGGGCGGCAAAGCGCTCCCTGTGGTGTGCGACGTGCGCGACGAAGAAAATGTCCAGCGCGCAGTCGATGCGGCGGTTGAGAAATTTGGCGGTATTGATATTTGTATCAATAATGCCAGCGCGATTTCTCTGACGCCGACGGCAATGACGCCGATGAAGCGTTATGATTTGATGAACCAAGTGAATGCGCGCGGGACGTTTCTGATGTCCAAATTGTGCCAGCCGCATCTGAAAAGTAGCGCTAACCCGCATATCCTTAATCTGGCGCCGCCGCTGGATATGCATCCTAAATGGTTTGCGCGTCACACGGCCTATACCATGGCAAAATATGGTATGAGCATGTGCGTGCTCGGCATGGCCGAAGAGTTTAAACCCATGGGCATTGCGGTCAATGCGCTCTGGCCGATGACATCGATTGACACAGCCGCTGTGCGCAATGTTTTAGGCGGCGACTCTATGGCTAAGATGAGCCGGACGCCGAATATTCTGGCTGACTCGGCGCATATTATTTTATCGTCCGATGCCAAAGCCAATAGCGGCAATTTCTATATTGATGAAATGGTGCTGCGCGAGAATGGCGTTACGGATATGGCGCAATATAGTCAGCCCGGATATGACGGCCCATTGATGGCGGATTTCTTTGTGAGTAATGAGATTATTAAATCTAGTCTGTCCGAGATTATGCCCGCGCCCGGATATGATGCATGAGCAGTTTAAACGCCATTGACCCCGCGCCCGAGCAAATCAAAGCCTTCCTCAGCCAGCCTGATGACGCGCCTGTCTTCATGCTTAATTTGCTTAAATTCAAAGACAGGGCAACTTATAATGACGGCCAAGATGTCTCTGGCAAAACCGCCTATGGCCGTTATGCTAAAGCCTTCGGAGAGATGCTTGCGGAGCTTAATATTGACGGGGCCGAAACGGTTTTTGGCGGCGCGGCAAAGCACCTTTTAATCGGGCAAGTCGATCAAACGCAGATTTGGGACGCTGTTGCGATTGTACGTTATCCGAATGCTAAAATTATGTTTGATACGGTGACCAGCGCGGCATACCGTAAAATTCACTATCACCGCAAAGCGGGACTGGCCGGTCAACTTCTGATCAGCTGTAATGATGAAGGGGTCTTCTAATGGGCCAAACACTACTCGTAGAAAAAATTGATTTCGCAGATGTGTCCGTTGTCAATTATGACGAAGGCCCGCTGGCCGATAATCAAATCCGCGTCGATATTGGCCCCTTTGCCTTAACGGCCAATAATGTGACCTATATGGTGACGGGCGATCAAATTGGATATTGGCATGTCTTTAATCCCGCCGCCTATGATCTGGGCAGCGAGGAGCAGGGGCGCATGCCTGTATGGGGTTACGCCGTTGTGCGCGAAAGTCATTTTGACGGCATCGAAGCCGGGCGGCGCATATACGGATTTTTCCCGATTGCGAAATCTATGGATATGCAGCCGGGTAAATTAAACGCCCACGGCTTTGCCGATATTGCCGCGCACCGCAAAGGCTTGCATGGCCTCTATAGCAATTACAGCTTTACGGACGCCGATCCAAGCTATGGCGTGCATAGTGATCTACAGCCTGTCCTGCGCCCGCTCTTTACGACCAGTTTTTTGATTGATGACTTTCTGGCCGATGAAGGTTTTTTTGATGCCGAGCAGGTTTTGCTTTTATCGGCCTCATCCAAAACCGCGCTCGGGACAGCATATTGTTTGAAAGCAAGCGACCAGAAACCTGTGATTGGTTTGACCTCTGGCGGGAATAAGGACTTTGTCGACGGCACAGGGTTTTATAATGATGTCTTTGCCTATGATGATATTGCGGCGATGGATAACACCAAGAAAACTGTCATTGTTGATATGTCCGGAAATATGGGCGTTATCCGAAACTTGGAGTCGCATTTCGGCGACAGTCTCACTTATATTTGCCGCGTTGGAATTTCCCATTGGCAGGAAGCCGCCAAAGCCCCGCCCAAACGCACCGATACGCCAACCGCGTTTTTCTTTGCCCCCGACCGCGCCAAGCAGCGCATCGGCGATTGGGGGCAGGCGGGTTTTGCCAAAAATCTCGGCGCGCGCTGGATGCCATTTTTGGATAGCGCGAATGCGTGGCTGACGATTGAAAAACAAACGGGCATTGAGGCCGTTTTAGAAAATTACAAAGATCTGTTAAATGGTCACAGCGGCCCGGATAAAGGCTATCTGTTTACACTCTAGGAGCGCCCCATGACGCCTACATGTTTCAAAGTCGACATCACCGATAATATTGCGCATATTATTTTGTCGCGCCCTGAAAAACGCAATGCGATGAGCAAAGAGTTTTGGGAAGAGTTGCCGCAGATTGTCGCCGATATTGATGATAATTCCCGCGCCCGCGTCATTGTGATTAGCGCCGAAGGCCCCGTCTTTAGTGCAGGTATTGATCTGGCGATGTTTGGCGGCGGACTGTCGACCATCACCGATAAAAACCACCCCCAATATGGCCCGCAATTTTACGAAGGCGCCAAGAAGCTGCAACGTAGCCTGTCCTCATTAGAGGAATGCCGCATTCCGGTTTTGGCCGCAATCCAAGGCGGCTGTTATGGCGGCGGCGTGGATTTAATTACGGCCTGCGATATGCGCTACGGCACGGCGGATAGTTTTATTACGATTTACGAAATCCTTGTCGGCATGACCGCCGATGTCGGAACCTTCCCGCGTATTATGAACCACGTCCCCGAAGGCGTCGTGCGCGAGCTCGCCTATACGGGCCGCAAAATGCACGCCGACGAATGTAAAACGCACGGGCTTTATAATGCGGTCTTTGACGACCACGCCGCGATGATGGACGGCGTCATGGAGATCGCGCGCACCATCGCCAAGAACCCGCCGCTCGCCGTATACGGTTGTAAACGCGCCATCACCTATGGCCGCGACCACAGCACCGCCGACGCGCTCGATAATATCGCCATGTGGAACATGTCCATGCTCATCCCGACAGAGATGATGGAAGCGATGCAAGCTAAGGGGCAAAAGCGTGACGGGGAGTTTAAGGATTTACCGAAGCGAACGGGGTAGGTCCTCTACTCCACTCCCGCTCATCCCTGCGCAGGCAGGGATCTTTTGCGGTAGCTGAGAATGTGCATCACAGAATAGATCCCTGCCTACGCAGGGATGAGCGGGTTAAAGAGAATCAAAGCCGCGCGCTTAATTTTTCTGCCAGCATCTGTGCCGCTGTGTTCTCACTATCTTCGCCTTCGGCGAAGTTCATATATAAATAGGGTTCAACCATCTCCAGCTCTATAAGTTTGAGACCGCCGTCTTCGCCGCGTAGCAGGTCGACGCGGGCATAGAGGGGCATGTCGTCCATATAGCCGAGAATGTCTTGGGCGACGGCAAGCTCATCGGCGCTTGGTGAATAGGGCAGTTCGCGTCCGCCATAGATGGACTGGATGCGATAATCCCCGTCTTTGGGACGTTTATTCACGGCATGGGAGAATTGTCCACCGAAATAGAGGAAGGAATATTCACCTTCGGTCAGAACGCTTGGCACGAAGGGCTGCAGAATGGCTTCTGCAGGCGGAAGCTCGTTCGCGCTGGGCATGGACTGGCCAGCCGTATAGAGCGCTTGCCGCCACGCGCCGCCGCCGACGAGCGGTTTAATAACGAGCTTGTCGCAGCCGAAATCTGTGCAGGCTTTTTCGATAATGTCCGGCGTCGCCAGATCAACAATGCGCGCGGGAATAACGGGCGCGCCTTTGGTTTCCAGCTCCTCGAGGTAGCGCTTATTGGTGTTCCAGCGCAGCAGGTTTACAGGATTGAAGACAGTAGTTTTCTTCGCGGCCGCTTCAATTTGCGCCATGAATAAGGGCAAGTTCCCTGTCTCGAAATAGTCCCAAATGAAGAGTGGGAGCATGGCGTCATATTGATCGGCGACAGCGGCGCAGTCATTCCACAGGACGATGTGCGTTTTCATTCCGCGCGCGGCGAAGGCAGGCGTGATTTTACGCATTTGATCTTCGAGCTCGAAAATATCTTCTCGCGTTTCTGCATTACTTGGCAGCATGTTTTTTGAGACAAGTATGGCTATGTTTTTCATAAACGCCGCATAACTGACACGCGCAGGCTGCGCAACATATTGGCTCTTGAAAATGAGCAAGCAACGCCCAATTATAACTCAAGCAGGAGATATTTATGACGCAGCCTTATGATTATGCAGATGCCAGCAAGTGGCGCGGCACAACGATTCTGTCCGTTCGCCGCGGCGGCAAAGTCGTCGTGATTGGCGACGGTCAAGTCAGCGCGGGAAATACAGTGATGAAAGGCAATGCGCGCAAAGTGCGCCGTATCGCCGGCGGCAATGTGATTTGCGGATTTGCGGGCGCAACGGCGGATGCGTTTGCGTTAATGGAGCGCTTAGAGGCGAAATTAGAAGCCCACCCGACGCAGCTCGCGCGGGCCTGTGTTGAGCTTGCCAAAGATTGGCGCACCGATAAATATCTGCGTCAGCTCCAAGCCATGATGATCGTGGCCGATAAAAAAGAGACTTATGTACTGACGGGGAACGGCGATGTCGTTGAACCCGAAGACGGGATTACGGCCATCGGTTCGGGCGGTAATTTTGCTTACTCGGCCGCCTTGGCACTTAAGGACTACGAAGACGACCCGGAAGTGCTTGCCCGCAAAGCCATGGCAATTGCGGACAAAATTTGCGTCTTTACCAATGGACAGCTGACACTGGAAAGCCTTGAGACGACCTAGACTTTAGCGTCTAAATCCGCCGCGCTGTGGCGCTCTTTAATGCCTTTGTCATCCCATGTGCGGTTCACCAATTGCCCGCGCTTAAATGCCGGGCGTTCGGCCAGTTGCTTGGCCCAGCGCACGACATGAGTATATTCGTGAACCTGCAAGAATTCTTCGGCGTTATACAAGATCCCGCGCGCCATTGCGCCGTACCATGGATAGATTGCAAAATCGGCAATGGTGAGCGCGTCGCCCGCGATGTACTCATTCTTTGCAAGTTGCTTATCGAGCACATCCATTTCGCGTTTCACTTCCATGGCGAAGCGGTCAACAGCATATTCGATTTTGAACGGGGCATAGGCATAGAAGTGCCCAAAGCCGCCGCCCAGATAAGGCGCGCTGCCCATTTGCCACATCAGCCATGACATCGTTTCGGTGCGCAGGGCTGTTGGACGGGGCAGGAAGGCATCAAATTTTTCGGCAAGGTAGAACAAGATAGAGCCGGACTCAAAGACGCGCTGCCCTGTTGTGACATCGCGCAAAGCAGGGATTTTACTGTTCGGATTAATGTCCACAAAGCCGCTACCGAATTGGTCGCCATCACCAATATTAATGAGCCACGCATCATATTCTGCGTCTTTGTGCCCGGCGGCCAAAAGCTCTTCGAGCATGATTGTGACTTTAACGCCATTGGGCGTGCCGAGTGAATAGAGCTGCAAGGGATGATCGCCAACGGGCAATTCTTTCTCATGAGTCGGCCCGGAAATAGGGCGGTTAATATTGGCGAATTTTCCGCCATTATCTTTATCCCATTCCCAAATCTTGGGCGGGGTATATTCGGATAAGGTCTGGTTCTTTGTTTCGGGCATAAGGCTCTCTTTTATTGGGGGGTCACGCGGATCAATTTTCCGTCTGTTTTCTCATCTGATAGAACATAGATAGCGCCGTCCGGTCCCATCCGCACATCACGAATGCGTAAACTGAGATCGTCAAGGAGTATCGTTTCGGACACGGCGCGGCCGCCTTCCATTTTAACGCGGCGAAGATCACGCGAGGCGAGACCGCCCACGAGCAGGTCGCCGTCCCATGCGCCGAACATATCGCCGCGCACAATGGCAAATCCCGATGGCGCGATAGACGG
>CALKXN010000185.1 GCA_938003555.1 uncultured Robiginitomaculum sp.
ATGGCCGCGCACAATCACAAAGGCGCGGGATTTGTTTCAGGTCAGTGGGTTGATAACACCCAAGGGCGCGCCGTCATTCAAAGCTGGATTGATAGCGGGCATATGATCGGTAATCATACTTACACGCACCCTCACGCAAACAAATTAAGTGTGGCTGACTATATTGCGGATATGGAAAAGAATACGGCGTTTTTATCTCGTATTGACGGAACGACGCCGAGGCTTTTCCGTTTTCCTTATCTTGATGAAGGCGGGACTCTGGAGAAGCGCGACGCCCTGCGCGCGCATTTGGGCGAAAATGGCTACACCAACGCCGCTGTGACCCTCGATACATTCGATTGGTATATTGATGGGCGAATGGGAGAACGGTTAAAAACAAACCCTGACGCTGATCTCACAGCTTATCGCGATTATTATCTCGCCAGCGCCTTAAAGCTAGGCGAGCATTATAACAAATTGGCCAAAGATGTCGGCCGCGCTGGCGTGGCCCATACGATGCTGGTGCATCATAATGAGCTCAACGGTCTTTTTCTTGGCGACTTAATTGCGCATTTCAAAGCCAATGGATGGGAATTGATTGACGCGCAAACGACCTTCACAAATGATATATTTAAGATTCAGCCCGTCACTCTAAACAAAGGCCGTAGCGTGCTGAGCGTTTTAGAACAGGAAGCCGCCGCCATTGAAAAAATGGAACGCCGCCCTTTCCCCTTATCTAAAGGTTTCGGCAAAGCAGACATGGACGCGCTTGGACTGTGATGAGCCGTCTTACTGCAGAGCTATTGGATGATGCTGGCGCGAAAGAAATTTTCACAGCCTTCCCGAACGGTGCAATACGCTTTGTCGGCGGCTGCGTGCGCAATGCTCTGCTCGGTGAGCCCATCAGAGATATTGATCTTGCCACGCAGCTTGAGCCGCAAGACAGCATGGCCGCGCTGAAAGCCGCAAAGATTCGCTATATCGAAACAGGCATAGAGCACGGCACAGTTACCGCCATCCTTGACGGCCAGCCCTATGAAATCACATCCTTACGCCGCGATGTGGCAACCGATGGTCGCCGCGCAACAGTCGCCTATACCCCCGATTGGGCCGAAGACGCGCAGCGCCGTGATTTTACCGTCAATGCATTATATGCTGATTTGGACGGCCGCATTTATGATCCGACGGGCCAAGGAGTTGAGGATATAAAGACCCGCCGCTTTCGTTTTATTGGCGAGGCCAAAGACCGCATCGCTGAGGACTATCTTCGGATATTACGCTATTTTCGCTTTATGGCGTGGTACGCGCCGGACGCGAAATTTGACGCCGCCGCGCTTGCGGCCTGCCGTGACGGAAAGGGCGGATTAAAATCACTCTCCGCTGAGCGCGTCTGGTCAGAAATTAAAACCCTGCTCTGCGCCCCCCGCCCGCACCGCGTTGTCAATATTATGCTCCAGCAGGATATATTAGAGACGCTCTTGCCGGAGGCCAGCAATGCCGAAGGGCTGTCCCTCATCATGCAACTGGAGTCCCGTGAAGCAATCACGCCCGATCCGTATTTGCGCCTCATGGCGATGGCGGCGCGCCAGCCGCTCCCCATTGCGCTTCTGGCGAAACGTCTAAAAATGTCCAAAAAAGAATCCGCGCGCCTTCGGCAATGGGCCGATGACGGCACGCCGCTTGACCCTGATACAGGCGAGCGCGAAAAACGACAGGCTATATATAAAGCCGGCAATCAAGTTGTCATTGACCGCGCCCGCCTGCGCGCCGCCGGAGAGCCGGATCCTGTTCTCTCAGCAAGATGGATGCGCCTCGCTGAATTGGCGGCGGACTGGACGCCGCCGCAATTTCCAATTTCCGGCAAAGACCTTAAGGCCGCAGGCGTGACGCCGGGCGAAGATATGGGCCGCAAACTCAAAGCGCTCGAAGCGCTCTGGGTACGCAGCGGTTTTACAGCAGATAAACCGAAATTGATGATGGCGTTGCAATTATTGGGATAATGCGCTCCCCCCACACTTAATCCCTCTCCGCAAGGGGGAGGGAGACAATGACTGAAATCCCCCTTCCCTCGCGGGGCGGGGCTAGGGGGTGGGGGAGTAATCTACACCAAATGCCCGCCAACTTCGCCCATCTCAAAAAATACGCCGCCGCTCCACACGCCAAGCTGCAGGCCAGCATCTGTTTGCCGCTCAACAGCTAGCTCAACAAGTTCGTAAAACACCGCGCGCCCTAAGAGCGCCTCTAACCGTCCGCGCACTAATATATAGGGCGAAGGCTCGCCTGTCTTGGCGTCAATCGCAATCCGCAAAGGACGCTGCGGCCCCGCTTTGACCGTATCGCCCACATTGGTGGTGAAGAGCAAATCTTGCGCCTCGCCAGCGCCGCTCGCATCAACGCGGATAGCGGTAAAGGCGGCGTCTTCAACCGTAATTTCAATTTTCTCATAGGGCGTGACCAGATAGGTCGTGCCGTCCTCATCCGTTCGCAATATGGTGGCAAAGAGCTGTACTAATTTGCGGCGGCCAATCGGGCTGCCCTCATGCATCCATGTCCCGTCACGTTTAATAATAAGATCCATCTTCCCGCAATATTCAGGATTCCATGTCTCAACAGGCGGCGCGCCTTCGCCGCGGGCTTGCCTTTCTGCGGCCTTAATCAAATCTGATAATGAGAATGTCATATTTACCTGCTTATCCTGTGACTGCATTGTAACTTTTGCCCCATGGACAAAACACCGCTTATGGGGGAATTAAATTGCAAAGGCGGGCGCAGCAATGCAAGTTCCGTCTAACATAATTCCGCCTAATTAGGACATACATCTTATGCTCGATACGCCAGCAAATAAAACCGTTCAAAATGCCGCTGAGAAAGCGGTTGTCCAACTCGCCGAAGCGCGCAGCGCGATTGGCCAAGTTGTCCTCGGCCAAAACGACGTTGTCGACCTCACCTTAAACGCTATACTTTGCGGCGGCCATGCCTTGCTCGTTGGCGCGCCGGGTCTTGCGAAAACGCTTTTGGTTGAAACCATCGGCACGGTCACGGGCCTGTCAAACAAGCGCGTACAATTTACGCCTGACCTTATGCCTGCTGATATTATCGGCTCTGAAGTTTTGGAAACAGATGCCAAAGGCAAACGCGAATTTCGCTTTATCCAAGGCCCCGTCTTTACGCAGCTTTTAATGGCCGATGAGATCAACCGCGCCAGCCCGCGCACGCAGTCCGCGCTTTTGCAAGCCATGCAGGAGCGTTTCGTTACCGTTGCTGGACAGCATTATGACCTGCCTGCGCCGTTTCATGTTCTGGCGACGCAAAACCCGATTGAGCAAGAGGGGACATATCCCCTGCCCGAAGCGCAGCTTGACCGTTTTCTGTTTCAAATTGATGTCGGCTTTCCAAAACTTGAAACCGAGCGCGCAATCCTGCTCGCCACAACAGGCGCAGACACAGCGTCAGCAAAACGCGTGATCACGCCGAAACAACTCCAAAGCCTGCAACAGCTTGTTCGCAAACTTCCAATTGGCGAGTCGATTGTCGATGCCATTTTGAAACTCGTGCGCAATGCCCGCCCAGATCAAACCGAGCATGATTTCGTTCGCGAAGCCGTCACATGGGGCCCCGGCCCGCGCGCCGGCCAAGCCCTCATGCTGGCCAGCCGTGCCAAAGCGCTAATGGATGGCCGCCTTTCCCCAAGTCTTGATGATGTGACCGAACTGGCCGCCCCGGTATTGAAACACCGCATGGCCCTATCCTTTGCCGCGCGCGCCGATGGGCAATCGCTTGAAGGCATAATTGAAAAACTCACCAAGACGATTGGCTAGGCCTTAATTTATGGCTCTGTCGCCTTTCACTCGCCCAAAACCCGAAGAAACCTCTTTGCGCCGCCGCGCAGAGAAGCTCTCCGCGCCCTTTCCCGGCCTGCAGGCCGAGGCTGAACGCGTGGCCGCCATTGTGGCCCAAGGCGTTCATGGACGCCGCCGCGCAGGGATGGGCGAGAGTTTCTGGCAATATCGCCCCTATGATTCCAGCGACGCCGCGCGCTCTATTGATTGGCGCCGCAGCGCCCGCAGTGACGCGCTATTTGTGCGCGAAACGGAATGGGAAGCCTCCAACACCGTCTGGATGTGGCGCGATGGTTCCCCCGGCATGGAGTGGAGCAGCGACGCAAAAAAAATCCCCACAAAGAAAGACCGCGCCAGCGTGCTGTCTATGGCGCTCGCCACGCTCCTTATTCGCGGCGGAGAACGCTGCGCTGTCCTTGGGGAGAGTGAACGTCCCCGCACGGGACGCGCCGGACTGGAGCGCGTCACCGCGCGCATGGCCGCCTCCATGGGGCAGACCGAAAACCTGCAAGCCGATATTCCGTCTCACGCCCGTATTTTAATTGCCTCTGACTTTCTCGACGGAGCGGATAAATGGCGCGAGCGTCTATCGCGCCTTACCGCACGGCCAGCCTCAGGCGTGTTGCTTCATATTATTGATCCCGCCGAAGAGAATTTCCCCTATAGCGGGCGCGTGCGCCTGACCTATCCGGGCAGTGGTCTGATAGAGCCGTTAATTGTAGGCCGCGCCGAACGCGCGCGGGAAAATTATGTCGCCCGCTTCGCCGCGCATAAACAAACCATGGCCAATACAGCCCGCCGCCTGGGCTGGTCACTTGTCACGCATCACACAGACCAACCCGCAACGCGCGCGCTCGCCGCGCTCTATACGGCCTTTTCCGGGGATATGAATAAATGAGCTGGGGACCGCTAACATTTCTCGCCCCGCTTGGGCTGCTCGGCCTGATCGTTTTGCCGCTGATTTGGTGGCTTCTGCGCGCGACGCCGCCGCGCCCCAAAGATCAAATCTTTCCGCCGCTACGGATATTCAAAGACGTTCCCCAAGACGAAGAAACGCCGGATCGCACGCCTTGGTGGCTGCTCCTCTTTCGTATGGGAATGGTCGCAATCCTTGCCATCGCCCTTGCCCGCCCTTTCATGACCGAGCGCGATACAGAGATTTCCCGCGACATCGTCATGGTCATTGATGATGGCTACGGGGCAGCGGCCAATTGGAGTCAAATCAGCGGCGAAGCCGAAGCGCGCCTTGTTGAGGCCCGCCGCCAAAACCTCAATGTCATGCTAGTTTATGGGCAGCGCGCAGATGAAGCCGCGCCGACATTTGCCCCTGCCCGCGTTGCACTTGATACAGTGAAAATCTTGCGCCCTAGCCCGCGCCCGGTAGATCATCTACGCCTGTCTGAAGAGGTCGCCAGCACCGATATTTCAAAAGCCGACGCCATTTGGCTCTCCGGCGGTATGAATTACGGCAGCGCCAATGTCTTGTATGAGGCCTTATCGAAAGCCTCCAGCACAACTGTCTTGCTCCCCAATAGCGAGCGCATGCCGCTCTTTGCGCAAGACACGCAAGAAAAATCGGACGGGTTTGAAATTACCTATCTGCGCGGCGATAGCGCCAGCGCGCGCACTCAAACCATCATTGCTTACGGCGCAGATGGCCGCGTGATTGGCCGCGCCCCCGCCGCTTTTGGGCTTGGCGATAAAACCGCCATCGCCACATTCGATTTGCCCTCTGATCTGCGCAATCAAGTATCACGCATCCGCCCCGAAGGCCAAGCCAGCGCAGCGGGCGTTAAATTGCTTGATGATAGTTGGGGCCGGCCCGTTGTCGGGCTGATCTCAGCGGCTGACGATACGGTGCAGCCGCTTTTATCTGAGACATTTTACCTCGAAAAAGCGCTCGGCCCATCAGCGGAAATTTACAAAGCGCCCCTCGCGCAGCTTATTGACCTTGGCCCGTCTATTTTGGTTATGGCCGACGACTCGCGCGTGCGCAGCGAAGCGCTAACAGAATGGGTTGAAAATGGCGGACTTCTTATCCGCTTTGCAGGCCCAAAGCTTGCCGCGCGCAGCGACAGTCTTTTACCTGTTGAACTGCGTTTTGGCGACCGCGCCCTTGGCGGGGCCCTCACATGGGAAGAACCGCAGAGCATTGCAGGTTTTGAAGCCGGCAGTCCTTTTTTTGGCTTGTCTATCCCCAAAGACGTTCAAATCACGCAGCAAGTCATGGCGCAGCCCTCAACGGAGCTTGACGGAAAGACATGGGCGCGCCTGTCTGATGGCTCACCAATTGTCACCAGCGCGCCGCGCGGACAGGGCCGGATTGTTTTATTTCATGTGACCTCTGATCCGCAGTGGTCAAATCTAGCGGTCAGTGGTTTATATGTGAATATGCTCCAACGAATACTCCCCCTTGCGCGCCGCCGCAGCGTCGCCCCAGATATTGCCGGAGGGGCGTGGGCGCCTGACCGTATCTTAGACGGCGCAGGACGTCTCGTCATTCCGCCCGCCAGCGCGGCCGCCATTACGGACGAAGAATTTGAAACCGCCGCCCCATCACTCAAAACACCGGCTGGGTTATATAGCCAAGGCCCGCGCCGCCGCGCGCTCAACGCCGTAGCGCCGGGACAGCAAATCAGCGCAGCCAGTGAAGTCGTCGGCTCGGGGCAGCCTTATGGCAAAACCCGCTCGCGCACGCTCGAAGGTGTTTTGCTGGGCATAGGTCTGGCGATGCTGGCCTTTGACGCCTTGCTGGCTTTATTTGTGACAGGCCGCTTCTCGCGCCTTATCCCAAAACGCAAAGCGGGCGCGGCACTCGCCAGTCTGGTGATGGCCGCTATGATCATGTTGCCGCATATGGCAGACGCGCAGGACTTTAACCAAGACGCCCTGGCCCTACATTTTGCCTATGTCATTACAGGGGACAGAGCGACGGATCGCAATAGCGAGGCAGGCCTGCGCGGCGTAACCAAGACATTATTTGATCGCACAACGGTAGAGCCCGAAGAGCCGCGCGGCGTCAATATAGAGGGCGACAATCTGCTTTTTTATCCTTTCATCTATTGGCCTGTGCGCCGCGATGCGGGTGAGCTTTCAGACGCGGCGTCCAAAAATGTGAATGGCTATCTGGCGGCCGGCGGGACAATTGTTTTTGACACCCAAGACCAAGGCGACCGCGCCGTATTTGGCGGCGGCGCGCATCCGGGCCTGGAAAATATTTCCAAGTCTTTGGACATCCCAAACCTTAAGCCCATCCCCGAAGACCATGTCCTGAC
>CALKXN010000186.1 GCA_938003555.1 uncultured Robiginitomaculum sp.
CTGCAGTCATAAGCTATATTGAAGCGCAATATGCTGAATCCCCGCCTAAGTTTGAATATGATGATGGTGTCATCATTTCACATAGAGGCAGCACACTTAAAAGTATGAAAATAACGGTGCTTCATTAAACTCAACAATTAAACCGCGCTGCCGCCAACCGTGAGACCTTCGATATAGAGCGTGGGTTGTCCGACGCCGACGGGGACGCCTTGTCCGGCTTTGCCGCAGACGCCAATGCCGGGGTCAAGTTCGCTGTCATTTCCGATTTTGCGCACTTGGGTCAGAACGGTAGGGCCGTCGCCGATCAGGGTTGCGCCTTTGACAGGATGCAGAATTTTACCGTTTTTGACGCGGTAAGCTTCGGTGCACTGGAACACGAATTTGCCGTTGGTAATATCGACTTGTCCGCCGCCAAAATTGGTGGCGTAAATGCCGTCCTTTAGGCCCGCCAGAATTTCATCGGGGTCATCATGGCCAGAGAGCATTTGCGTATTGGTCATGCGGGGCAGGGGCGCGTGGGCAAAGCTTTCGCGGCGGCCATTTCCTGTCGGGGCTTTACCCATCAGGCGGGCATTCATGCGATCTTGCATATAGCCAACTAAAATACCGTCTTCGATCAAGGTTGTGCACGATGTGGGCGTGCCTTCATCATCAATCGTGAGGGAGCCGCGCGCGCCGGGGATTGTTCCGTCATCGACGATGGTGACGCCGGGGGCCGCAACGCGTTCGCCCATTTTTCCAGCAAAGGCGGACAGACCTTTGCGGTTAAAGTCGCCTTCAAGACCGTGGCCAATGGCTTCATGAAGCAGCACGCCGGGCCAGCCGGGACCAAGGACAACATCAAATTGCCCTGCGGGAGCCGGCTCTGCCGTTAGGTTTACTTTGGCTTGGCGAATGGCCTCATTGGCGAGTTTCTTCCACTGCGCGGGGGCGATAAATTCGCCATATTCCGCGCGGCCGCCATGTCCAGCATATCCGGTTTCGCGGCGGCCATCATTCTCACAGGTGATTGAGATATTGAGGCGAACCAGCGGACGCACATCATCATAACGTTCTCCGCCATCGCGCAAAATAGAGATTGCGCGGCGAGATCCGGATAAAGTCGCGGAGACTTGAACGACGGACGGATCAGCGGCCCGGCAATAGGCATCAATTTCCTGAAGAAGTTCAACCTTGCTTGAGAAATCGGGATCCGCAATCGGGTCAATATCAGGATAAAGCGCGCGGTTGGTGCGCGCAGGAGCGGGGGATGAATTGACAACCTCGTGGCCGCCTTTGGCGAGGCTAGCTGCGGCGCTGGCGCGGGTGAGCGCGCCAAGGCTCATATCGCTGCTTTGGGCAAATCCTGTGGTTTCGCCGGCAACGCAGCGCAGACCAAAGCCGCGAGAGCTGTCAAAGCTGGCATTTTTCAGGCGTCCATCATCAAATGTCAGCGCTTCGGACGCGCCGCGTTCAATATATAATTCGCCGTCATCGGCCCCGCGTAATGTTTCGTCGAGGAGGGTTTGGGCTTGCTCGGCTGTTAGGTCACAACCTTCGAAAATAAAATCTGTCATAGACAGGATGTGGGGCAGGCGGCGCGTAATGTAAAGGCAAGGGATGCAGCGTGAATGTCGCATTATCACTCGTCTTGGCAGGGCGCTTTGCCCGCGTTATTATCATGACATGTTTAATCGGAGATGATGATGAAAGAGCCGCGCACGCCGTGCCGCACGCCTAATGCAAAGGGCGTTACAAATATTCCAACATGGAAATTTGAAGCCCTTCGCGCCGCGATATTGGACGCCGTTGATCATGCGGGGGCAGATGGGTTGCGCTTTAAGGACTTAAATGAGGCGGTGAAAACCCGACTGTCAAAAGATGAGTTATCTCGTCTTGGTTCCGTGGGCTGGCATGCTACATCCGTGAAATTGGAACTGGAAGTGGCGGGCGAAATAAAGCGCGCCGAAAAATCATCACCGCAAAGGATTTTAAGAGCATGACTACACTTGGCACAGCGCTGCGCCCGGGCGCGACAAAGGTTTTATTTTGCGGCTCAGGGGAACTGGGCAAGGAAGTTATAATTGCGCTGCAGCGCCTCGGCGTGGAGACGATTGCGCTCGATAGCTACGCTGATGCGCCCGCCATGCAGGTTGCCCATCGCAGCCATGTCGTGAGCATGCTCGACGGCCTTGCTTTGCGCGCGATCATCGAGGCAGAGAAGCCCGATCTTATTGTGCCGGAAGTCGAAGCGATTGCGACAGATACTTTAGCCGCTCTAGAGCGCGAAGGCTTCACAGTCATCCCGACGGCTAAGGCGACGCAACTAACGATGGACCGCGAAGGCATTCGCCGTCTTGCCGCCGAGGATTTGGGTCTGGTGACATCGCCTTATAAATTTGCCGATAGTGAGGCTGAAGTCCGCGCTGCAATGGCGCAAATTGGTTTGCCTTGCGTCGTTAAGCCCGTCATGAGCAGCTCTGGTAAGGGGCAAAGCACTGCGAAAACTGAAGATGATATTGCTGGCGTTTGGGCCTATTCCCAAGAGGGCGGACGCACGGGCGCGTCGCGCGTTATCGTCGAAGGGTTTGTTGAATTTGATTATGAAATTACGCTACTGACTGTACGTCATGTCGGCGGGACGTCATTTTGCGCCCCTGTGGGACATCGCCAAGAGGGCGGCGATTATCAAGAAAGCTGGCAGCCTTGCGGGATGAGTGAAGTCGCTCTGAACAGCGCGCAAGGCATGGCGCGCAAGGTCACGGAGGCGCTGGGCGGATATGGTCTGTTCGGCGTGGAGATGTTTGTGCGCGGTGACGAGGTGATATTCTCCGAAGTCTCCCCTCGCCCGCATGATACAGGATTGGTGACATTGGTGTCGCAAAATCTGTCTGAATTTGAACTTCATGCCCGCGCTATATTAGGCTTGCCTATTCCCGAAATCACGCAAAATGGCCCTGCGGCCTCCGCGGTGATTTTAGGGCGCGGTACGTCAAAGGACATTCAATTTGATGGCGTGGCCGACGCCTTATCAGAGGCCGGAACGGATATCCGCTTATTCGGCAAGCCCGAAGTGAACGGTTCACGCCGTCTGGGCGTTGCGCTGGCAACAGATGAGACAATCGGCGCGGCGCGGGCAAAAGCTTTGCGCGCGGCTGCAAAAGTCAAAGTGAGCTTTAGGGACGGTTAGTCCGTTTCTTCAATCTCTGGGATGCGCATATCTGTTTCAACAGATTGCAGCGGATCATCCTCTTCAATAAGAAATTTTAAGTCTTCAGCTTTACACGATAGCTTATCAGCCAACCGGGCCAGTAATAGATTTGCATTCGGTTTCATTTGCGCCCCCGCAAGTTCTGAGGGGGGGCTTATGTCAAAGAGTCAGGTCAAGAGTCAAATGCAATCAAATGGGGCAGTTAGGTTTAAAATGAACGCAGCGATAAAAACAGGGGCAATGTGCGCGCTAATATTGAGTAGTGTTTTGCTCTCGTCGTGCTCGGATAAAGCCTCAGATGTTCTAAAACCGTCAGCGCTCCCTCATGCCTTTATCGTCATTGATCAATTTGGATATGACCCCGAGGCGCGCAAAATTGCGGTTTTGCGTAACCCGCAAATCGGCGCAGATGCGGCGCTGGAATACGTGCCGTCTGCGCAGGTTCATGTCGTGAATGTGGCAACAGGCGAAACGGTTCTGCGGGTTAAGCCCAAAGCGTGGAACGCGAGCCAGCTTGACGACTTATCCGGCGATAGGGTCTGGCATGTTGATTTTTCTAAAGTGTCAAATGTCGGGCGTTACAAGATTGTTGATCCAGATAAAGATGTGTCTTCGGTCCCGTTTGATATTAAACCAAATGTATACCGACCTGTCTTTGTCGAAGCTGTCCGTAATTTTTACTATCAGCGCGCAGGTAAGGAAAAATTGCCGCCGCATATTGACCAGCCTTGGGCCGATGGGGCTAGTCATATGCAGGATATGTCAGCGCGCAGATTTCTTGACAAAGAAAACCCGGACACGCAGCGTGATCTCTATGGCGGATGGTATGACGCCGGGGATTATAATCAATATACGACGTGGACATCAAATTATATTGTAACGCTGCTTTTGACCTATGCCGAACGCCCGCAAATTTTTACTGATAATTTTAATATCCCGGAAAGCGGCAACCGCGTCCCGGATTTGCTTGATGAAGTCGAATGGGGCGCAGCGTGGCTTAGGCGGATGCAAAATGAAGATGGATCATGTTTGTCTGTATTAGGACGCGCAGGCGCATCCCCGCCCAGCGCCGCCACAGAGCCGAGCTATTATGGCGACGCGTCAACATCTGCGAGCTTGTCTTGCGCGGCGGCCTTTGCCCTGACGTCCAAGATATTTGCCCAAAGGCGCTCCGGTAAACTTCGCCGTAAATCCGCCGATTACAAAGCGCGTGCTATCGCGGCGTGGGACTGGGCCGAGGCGCATCCGAATGTCGTTTTTCGAAATAATGATGAGGCCGCAGGCACCAGCGGGCTGGCGGCTGGCCAGCAAGAAGTGGACGACGCGCAGCGGATGAAAATACGTTTAAAAGCCGCGATCTATCTTTACGCGATAACAGGCGAGAAAAAATATCACGCCATTATTCGTGAAACCTATAGGTCATATGATATATTCAAGACAGGCTTCCTAAGCGATTTTCGCGGATTTGAGTATGATGATCTATTGTTTTATGCGCGTCTGCCCAATGCAGACCGGGCGACGGCGAAACAGATACTTACAAAATTAAACCCCAAAAACCTAAGTGATGATGGAGCATATTTATCGCCGATCACTGAATATACCTGGGGGAGTAATAGCAGTAAAGCGCGTGCCGGAGCGCTGCGCTCCCACCCGGCGACCCGGTCGAAACATAGCTATAGCCGCGGCGTAAATTATTTACACTATCTTCATGGCGTAAATCCCCTAGGGCTTGTTTATCTCTCAAATATGAGTGAGTTCGGCGCGACAACATCTGTGTCGACATTTTATCATTCATGGTTTCCTGATGGTGATGCAAAATATGATCAAGTCGGTGTCAGCACATATGGCCCTCTTTCAGGTTACCTTGTCGGCGGCCCGAACCCCTATTACGCGCGGTCGGGGTGTTGCCCGGAAAGCTGTGGCCCTGAGGGTAATAAAATGTGCAAAACTGCACCCGTAACCCCGCCCTTTGGGGAGCCTCATATGAAGTCTTACGGCGAGTTTAATGAAGGCTGGCCTTGGGCGAGTTGGCAAGTTACGGAAAATAGTCTTGGATATCAAAGCGCTTACATTCGCCTGTTGTCGCGCTATGTTGAAGCGGAAGAATGAGTATGAATTATGCTTAAAATTGCCCTCCCTCAAATTGCCCCTGTGTGGCTAGACCGTGATGGCGGATTGGCGCGCGTCATTGAGACGATAAATGAAGCGGCGCAACAAGACGCAGAGCTGATTGTTTTCGGCGAAGCCCTCATCCCCGGCTATCCGTTTTGGGTCGATTTAACGGGCGGCGCGAGTTTTAATTCTGATAAGCAAAAAGAACTCTTTGCGCTTTATTCCGATCAAGCCGTCATCATCGAAGCTGGGCATTTAGACGGGGTATGCGCAGCGCTTAAGGCCGCTAAAATGGCGTGTTATTTGGGCATTATTGAGCGCGCGGCTGACCGTAGCGGTCACAGCCTATATTGTAGTTTTGTCTATATTGATAAGACGGGAACCCTTCAAAGCAGCCACCGAAAGCTGCAGCCGACCTATGAAGAGCGCCTTGTCTGGTCACCCGGTGATGGCAATGGTTTGGTGACGCACAAGCTGGGCGCGTTTACCGTTGGCGGGTTGAACTGTTGGGAGAACTGGATGCCGCTGTCGCGCGCCGCGCTCTATGCCCAGGGCGAAGATTTACATGTCATGTGTTGGCCTGGATCTATTCGCAATACCGAAGACATTACGCCCGTCATGGCCAAAGAAGGACGATCTTATTGCGTCTCAGTGAGCACATTGATGCGCCGTGAAGATGTTGGCGATAATGTGCCTTATGGCGATGAAATCCGCGCGGCGATTCCGGATGTCGCCGCGGATGGCGGCTCATGTATCGCCGCGCCTGATGGGAGTTGGGTGTTGCCGCCCCTCATTCATGATATTGGCATACGTTATGCGATGCTCGATCCTGCTATGGTGCGCCGCGAGCGTCAGAACTTTGACCCCGCCGGCCATTATAGCCGCCCGGATGTCACGCGCCTGACGGTGAATCGTCGCCGCCAGAGTCTGGCGAGCTTTGAGGACTAATTTAAGGTGAGACCTTTTTGAGTTTAATCGTAATGTCATCGGCGGGTTCAAACAGCGTCATTTCAGTGTCTGAAAGAGATTTGATTTGGCTCACAGAGTCAGGGTCTTCCATGAAGTCTTGCTCCATGGACTCGGCTTCCCCGGCCATAAGGTCTTTATAATTTAGAACTTCTATTGATGAGGATGTAAGCGTTTCGTTTAAGCTCTGACCTGAAACTGACCATGTCATCGTATCCGAAAATTTCATCTTTATAGGCCCGTCTTCGAGGGCGGCTGATGCCGTTTCCATTTCCATGGTGCTCGAAGCGGTTTTATCTGCGCGGTAGGTGTAACGACTTGATGTTAAAGTGACTGTGGCATCATTATCTTGATAGATTACGATAGGGGAATTAGTTTCCCATGTTCCAACAATCTGTTGTTCTTTCGCATTTAGCGTGTCTGAAGATGTGCTGTTACAGGCGCTTAAAGCCAAGCAGATAGCACAAAATAGGCCAAGAAAATAACGCATAATATATCCTAAAGTAAACGGGGGGTGAGTTATTGAGAGTCAATTAAATCCAGATGATAAAGTAACCCTTTTTCTAAAGCGTCGAGCTTTGTTTTGCGGTACCCTGTTTCCACTGCGGTGATCGGGCGTTCATTATTGCCGCCAAACACCATCCAGTTTTGGCCTTGATGCTGTGGCCAATTGGGCAGGGCTTCGCCATTGGGGTTGCCGGTGCGCGCAAAGTTCACCCAATAGTCTTGCATGAGCTGCTCAATCCGTTCGTCATCATCGCTCGTGCCAAAGGCATCTTCATTCGTCCCGAAAATGAACGGAATTTCGCCGCCGTGATAGGACCCAATGGTTTGCGTGTCACTGGGCGGAATGCGTGTGAACGCGTAGATATATGCAGGCTGTCCGGCTTTCGCGGATTGACGAGTCACAAAACGCACATTCACGCCAAAGATTTCATCGCCCAGCATTTGCGTGCCAGCGTCCATAAATGTTTCCGGATCTGAGAGCGCGTATTCCGACAATATTGTCTGCGCGGCGTCGCTTCCGAAAATGGGGTTTAGGGCTTCCATTTGCGCAGCTTTGCTGTCGCGCGGAAACCCTTCCAGCCAGACCGTAGGCTCAGGGTCATCGCCAAAGAATAATGTCCCTTCATCGGCATTATATCCAAACAATGTCGGGACAGCATTGAAATCGCCATCGCGAAAAGACGTGCCGACATTTTTCGGCAATACAACGCCGTCGCGCACCGTATGAAACGCTTCGCCGACGGAAATGTTTAAACCGACCGTTTTCATAATTTCTGTCGCGTCCAGCGCGCGTAAATCATCTGCGCTCGCCGTTTCCGGTAGTCCCATTTTTTCGGCAAGATCTAGGCCGCCCCGATGTCCGCTGGGCCACATCGTACCGTTTCCGGTCAAGTCACCCAAGTGATATGTCGAGGCTCCGCTTTGACCGATGGCGCGGTGGAACAGCCCTTTGGCCGACGGCGCGCTCATGAGTTCGGTTATAGACCAGCCGCCTGCGCTCTCACCGAAAAGGGTCACATTACCCGCATCGCCGCCATAGCTTTCAATATTGTCTTTCACCCAACCCAGCGCCGCGATTTGATCAAGCAGGCCGTAATTGCCCGATACGCCGCGCGGGTCATCGGCGGTCAGGGCGGGATGTGCCATATAGCCAAATGCGCCGAGGCGGTAATTAATTGTCACCAGTACCACGCCTTTTTGCGGGAGCACGTCGCTTTGATAAAAGCCTAAATCGCCGGAGCCAAAGCTATGCCCGCCGCCGTGAATCCAGACCATAACGGGGAGTTTCGCGCCGTCGATCACGCCATCTTGTCCCAGATTAGGCGTGCGCACATTTAAATATAGGCAGTCTTCGGAAAACTCGCCTGCAGGCATTGCGGCAACTGCGCCTTTGATCAGCGTTTCTTTAATCGCGCCCACGCCTTGGCCTTCGATTATGCGGTCAATAAAACTATTCTCGCCGCCAATGGGCTGCATACAGCGATTTCCATATGTGGTCGCGCTATAGGTCGCGTTAAATGCGGGCGCGGCGACAGGTGGTCTCCAGCGCAAATCGCCAACGGGCGGAGCGGCAAAGGGAAGGCCCATAAAATTGGCAACGCCGGTGTCTTCGTTCCACTCACCAATGACTTTCCCTTGCGGGGTGTCTATGGCGCTGGTCGGGGGGAGGGGTTTGTCGCCGCAAGCGGTTAAGGCTAAAACGGCTCCGGCCAGTAGGGGTGTCATAATTTTGCGCATAGTCCCTCAATTCCTCATTTATTCGAATTTAACCTAAGCACTCCGGACTGCATGGGCCAAGACAAAAATCCTGTCATTTTTGAATATGGGCCAGTATGAGAGCGCGATGGAAAAAACGGCATATGATTTTGCAATTATTGGCGGCGGGGTCATTGGCCTCTCTACGGCCTATGCCCTGCGCGCGCGTCGTCATCATGCCAAGATTTGCGTGATCGAAGCGGGGCCGAAATGTGGCTTCGGGGCAAGCTGGGCGAACGGGTCGATGATCCATCCCTCCCAAGCGGCGCCATGGGATGAAATTGGCGGGCTGGATCGCGTAGATATTGCGAAACAGGTCTATGAACTTGCAGCCTACTCCGCAGATATTTTGCGAAAGCGCTTTGATGAATTTGAAATCGAACCGCGTCACCGCAGAGCGTCTTGCGCAAAAATATATATATCACGCGCGGCGATGGATGCGGATTTAAACACATTAGAAGACCTATTTTCACTAGGCCTGCGCGCAAAATATGTACCGCCCTTAGAGATTCCATCGCGCTTAAATATAGCATCGAAAAATATTTATGGCGGCGTTATTTTTCCTAGCGATCATAGCGGCCCGGCGCGGATATATTGTCAGCATTTAGTGTCGCGTTTAAAGGCGTCAAAGGTGGATTTAATAACGGGCGATGCGGCCAAATTTATTGACGGGCAGGCGGTCATTTTAAACAGCGAAAAAACCATCCGCGCGCAAGGGATCATCATCGCGGCGGGGGCGGGTTCAGATAAATTGGCGAATATAGCCGGGCAGAAAGCTGTGCGTGGATATTCACGTACATTTGAATTGCCCAATGATGTGAACAGCTTTCCAGCCATGCCCGTCATGGACGACGCAGCCCATATCGCGATTTCGCCTATGGGAACGCATTTACGGGTCAGCGGCGGCGCGGATGATGCCGCTGTTAATGACGACCGTATTTATGCTAAACTTGAAGACTATCTCGCGCGGCGTTGTCCTAAGCTGCCACTGACGAGCGCGCCCAAAGAAGACTGGACGGCTCTGCGCCCCATGAGCGAGGTCGGCCCTGTCATCAGGCAATTGCGCGATGGCTTATATGCCAATACGGGGCACGGCCATATGGGCTGGACGGTATCGGCGGGCGCGGCAGAAAAGCTTGCTGACTTAATTTTGTGATATTTCCCAAATGCAGAGCTGCGCGGGCATCACATCATAATCCCCAATTAAAGGCGCGCCGCCGCGCATAAGATTCGGCACGCTACGCATTTGCGGCGCGTAATTAAACGCAAATTGTAGATTGCCGCGTGCGCGCAGGCGCAGGCCGCGCGGCAAGGGCGTGTCCTCTATATCCAGCATATTGGCGATGTAGCTACGCAAAGCCTCCCGCTCTAAAACGGTTGTGAGATATGTGACATTGCCCTGCTGAGCGCTGACGGCATCTTGAATGACATTGCGGCCCGCGGCCTCAATATGGTCTTGCCAAATCCGCTCTCCGCTGGGCCCAATATAGGCGGGGTTAAAGCTCTCACTCTGCGCAATGGAAATATCGATCAGCGTTTTAACGCCTGCATCAGGCACAGTTTGGGGAATGCCGAGGTTGCGCGTTTTACTGCCGCTACGCGGGCCGATTAAAACCGGCTTCTCGCTGAGCTGCTCTGATAAGCCTTCAGGCCAATGTGGTAGGGAGGGGATAAGCACAAGGTCATAATCGCTGAGGTCAGCATCCGCACGAACGACATCAATATTCAAACCTAAATCGCGCGCCGCTCCGTACCAGTCCAGCACAAGCGTTTGGTAATTCCACGCCGCGCCTTGGGGGTGGGTTTCAAACATCCACTGCGCGTCATAGGAAAAGATAAGCGCAGTTTTTGATGGCGTATTTTGCGCCGCGGGCAAGACGCTTTGCTCGCCAATAATCTGCGCAGCTTCATGCCAAGCGGGGGCTGACGCATCGTCATGGCGGCGCAGGCCAGCGTGCATCTGCTCTTGGGCTTGCGGGAATTGACGGTAGCGAAAATAGCTTACAAATTCCGCGTTATGGGCGAAAGCTTCCCAGCTCCAGAGGCGCACCATGCCGGGCAGGGGGGCAGGGTTATGACTGGCCCAATTTACCGGACCGGGCTGCTGCTCGATAATAGCCCATTTATCACAGGCTCCGCGATAAAGGTCATGGGTGAAGGCGGTGAAATCGGGGTCGCCTTGGCGCATAAACTCTAATTTATGCGCGTCGCTCGATCGTGAAATATCCAGAAAACCCAGCGGATAACTGTCCCATGTGAGAATGTCCAAATCTTGACCCAGCTTGTGATGGTCAAATTCAAAATATTCACCCATGGCATTATGGGTAATCGGCAGGTCGCTATGGCTGCGGATAACATCGCATTGGGCTTTGTTAAAACTAATCACTTCATCAGAGCTAAAGCGGTAAAAATCCAGCCAATGAGATGGATTAGCTTCGGTTACGGTTTGATTAGGCAGGTCAATCTCATCAAAGCTGCGGTAACGCTGTGACCAAAATACATTGCCCCACCGCGCGTTTAAATCGTCGATGTCATCATATTGC
>CALKXN010000187.1 GCA_938003555.1 uncultured Robiginitomaculum sp.
ATCAATCATGACAACATCAAACCCTTCGGTCTCTAATGCCGCCCCGCAGGCTTTACCGGTATTAAGCGAAACTTCGCGCTCAGGCGACAAGCCGCCATAGAGAACAGCAATGCGGGTCATACAGACCTCCCGCTCATTTTAAATATCATGCCGTCACCCCAATCCGCTTTACTTCCCAATGCAAATCAACGCCCTCGCTAGATTTCACCATAGCGCGGATATCCTCGCCGAGCTGCTCAAGATCGCTGGCGGTTGCGCCGTTTTCATTGATCATAAAGTTACAATGCAGTTCGCTCATTTGCGCGCCGCCAACGCGGTGACCGCGCCCGCCCGCAGCATCAATCACTTGCCACGCCCCGCGTCCGCCCGATTGGGTTTGGTCAGGGTTTTTAAATGTGCTGCCGCCCGTCTTCTCTCGAATGGGCTGGCTCTGCTCGCGCTTGTTCGTAATGGCCCCCATGCGCGCCATAATCGTGGCCGGGTCATCGGCCACGCCTTCAAAGGTCGCCTCAATAAAAATAAGATCATCCGGCGCGCCGCAATGGCGATAGGCATAATCCATCTCGGACACATCCATAATTTGGCGACGCCCCCGACGGTCTAGCGCCGTAATCGTTTTTACAATGTCTTTCGTCTCGCCGCCATAACAGCCCGCATTCATGCGAAGCGCGCCGCCAATTGTGCCGGGAATGCCTGCGTAAAATTCAAGCCCTGCAATACCGGCCTTGGCCGCTTTTTTAGCGACCATATTATCAAGCGCCGCGGCCCCAGCGGTTACGGTTATGCCATCTGTTGTGACCTTTCCGAAATTTGGCCCGAGGCGAATGACAATCCCCTTAACGCCGCCATCACGCACAAGGGTGTTAGAGGCCACGCCCAAAACCGTGACAGGAATATCGAGCGGCAATTGCCCTAGAAACAAAGATAAATCCGCAGAGTCTTTGGGCATAAAAAACGCCTGCGCGGCGCCGCCCACGCGTAGCCATGTATAGGGCGCAAGCGGCACATTGGCTTTTAGACTCCCGCGAACAGGCGGTAAATCAGATATGATATTCAGAAAAGACAATTACTCTAGCGCCGATTTTAACGTTGCGGGAAGTTCATGCGCCCATGTCGTAATGTCTCCTGCGCCAAGACAGACAACCACATCACCGGGCTGCACTTTCAAGGCCAGCACTTCCGCGAGGGAGTTTCGCGTAATCGCTGTCACGTCGCGGTGCCCGTGAGCGCGAATGCCTTCGACTAAACCATCACGATCCGCGCCCTCAATTGGCGCTTCGCCTGCGGCGTAAACATCCGCAATACACACACCATCCGCGTCATTGAAACAGGTGCAAAAATCATCAAATAAGTCATTCAGGCGTGAATAGCGATGCGGCTGCATCACGGCCCAGACTTTACCGTCCGTGACTTCGCGCGCCGCTTGGAGCACGGCGCTAATTTCAACGGGATGATGACCATAATCATCAATAATACGCACGCCCCCGACTTCGCCGACAGGCGTAAAGCGGCGCTTCACGCCTTCGAAACTGGCAAGCCCGTCACGAATCTGATTCTCGCTTCCGCCCATTTCGCGCACGACAGCAATGGCCGACAAGACATTTTGCGTATTGTGACGCCCCGCCATCGGCAGGAACATATTACTCCAGCGCACTTCAGTGCCAGTCGCGGGGTCACGGAAAACAACTTCAAACTTCGTGCCGCCATTTTCCGCGACAAGATTTTCCGCGCGCACATCCGCCTGCGGGTTAAAGCCATATGTAATGACCCGGCGATCCGTAATGCGGCTGACCAAGGCCTGCACTTCGGGGTGATCAATACAGAGCACAGCAAAACCATAGAAAGGCAAGTTCTCGATGAAGCCATCAAAGGCGGCCCGAAGCGTGTCGAAATCGCCGTAATGCTCCATATGTTCGGGGTCGATATTTGTAACGACTGCGACGGTAGAAAAGAGCTTGAGGAATGACCCATCGGACTCGTCCGCCTCCACGACCATCCATTTGGACGCGCCGAGCTTTGCGTTAGATTTATAGGCGTTGATAATTCCGCCATTAATCACAGTCGGATCAAAGCCGCCGCCCTCCATCAAGGCCGCAATCATCGTCGTCGTTGTCGTCTTGCCATGGGTGCCGCCCACCGCGACGGCCCATTTAAGGCGCATCAATTCAGCCAGCATTTCCGCGCGGCGCACGACAGGGATTTTCAAGCGGCGGGCCTCGACCAATTCGGCATTATCGGCCTTAATCGCGGAGGACATGACAATTGCGCCCGCGCCCATAACTTGCTCGGCTTTTTGACCGATAAATACGGTTGCGCCGCGTTCGCGCAGGCGCGTGACATTGGCGCTCTCGCGCATGTCGCTGCCTTGGACGGTGTAGCCGAGATTAAGCATAACTTCGGCAATGCCGCTCATGCCGATGCCGCCTATGCCAACAAAATGGATGGGGCCGGGTTCAAAGGGCAAGGAAGGTTTCATAGCCAGTTTTCTTTTTATGGCTTTCGCCGGATGATGCGCCGGCCTATTACGCGGCTCCGACAACAGCTTTGACCAAGTCGGCCAGTCGGGCTGTGGCGTCGGGCCGGGCCGCAGATTGGGCAGCGCGGGAAGCGGTTTCGAGATAGTTCGAATCACAAAGTCTCTCCAAGAGGATATTTTCAACAGCCTCTGGCGTAAACTCTGTTTCGGGCAAAATATCGGCAGCTTTTAGGTCATTTAGTGCTTTTGCATTCTCAGTTTGGTGGTCATCCATCGCAATGGCCAGTGGGACGAGTAATGAAGGCAATCCCATCAGCGCAATTTCACTCACCGATGACGCCCCAGCCCGCGCGATAACAAAATGCGCTTTGGCCAAATGCGTCTGAATGTCAGAGAAAAATGGAGCGCACTGCGCGCTTACATTCGCGCCTAAATATAACGCTTGCGCCTCATCCATATCCGCATCGCGGGTTTGCTGCACTACGTTAAGGCGGGCGCGAAGCTCCGCCGGAAGCTTGGCGACCGCTTTGGGAACCGTGGTCGAAATTATAGATGATCCTAGACTCCCGCCGACAATCAGCAAATTGATTTTACCCGTCTGACTTGGCGCCTCATACTCGCGCATGGACGCTGACAAAACAGCATCACGCATCGGGTTTCCAATGGCCTTGATATTGGCCTTTTCAGGCACGCGCAGCAGGCGCTCAAATCCGCAAGCGACATAATTAGCTTTAGCGGCAAAGACGCGGTTCACGCGGCCCAGCACAGCATTTTGCTCATGAAGAATTGTCGGCACGCCAAGCCGTTGCGCCGCGCGGATCGCAGGAAATGCAGGATAGCCGCCAAAGCCAATCACAACATCTGGCTGCCATGTTTTGATAAAGCGTTTCGCTTGCCCCACGCCGCGCATGAGTTTTAGTATGCCGCCCGGCACTTTATGCGGTTTACGCGGTGATATTGTTGCGGCGCTTACTTCAATCAGCGGATCAGCGGGAATCCGCCCTGCGTGTTTTTTGCCGCGCGCGTCGGTCATCATGGCAATGTCCCAGCCCTGCGCCTTTAGCGTTTCGGCTAAAGCCTGAGCGGGGAACATATGTCCACCGGTTCCGCCGGCGGCGAGGAGCGCTTTCATCGATTAGCTCCAAATCCATATGCGCCAGGACGTTTTCGTGTAAAAGCCAAAATCAGGCCCATTGTAAAACATAGCGCGAGCATAGACGAGCCACCATAACTGATGAAGGGCAAGGTCATGCCCTTGGGCGGAACCATGTTTAAATTTACGGCCAAATTAATAATCGTCTGCATCCCAATCATGGTCGCCAGCCCCGCCACGGCGAGCTGCGCGAAATGATCATTGAGGCGCAGGGCTTTGCGAAACGCCTGCGTAACCAACGCAGCCAGAAGCGCGATTAAAATTAGCGAGATAAGAAAGCCAAATTCTTCTACCGCGACGGCAAAAATGAAATCTGTATGGGCATCAGGGAGTTGTTCTTTGATGCGCCCTTCCCCCGGTCCGCGCCCTAACAACCCACCATTTGATATCGCTTCAAGCGCTTTGTCAGTTTGATAGGTATCGCTGCCCTCAGGATTTAAAAATCTTGAAATACGGCTCTGAACATGAGGCAAAGAAAAATAGGCGGTGAGCGCGCCAATAATAGAGACGCAACCGAGGAACATCATCCACCCCAGCGATAGGCCCGCAAAAAAGAAGATCGCGCCAAAACATAATGTCACCAGAAAGCTCTGTCCGAAATCAGGCTGTCGCAGCAGCATTAAAACAAGCAATAAATAGATAGCAAAAACAAAGGCGATACCGGGAAATGCCGGATCTTTTTTACGCTGCGCAAACATCCAAGCGGCGAATACAACGAATCCAGGTTTGGCAAATTCACTAGGCTGTAATGAGAACGATCCGATTTTAATCCAGCGCGTTGCGCCTTTGACCTCGTGGCCGATAAAATTGAGCGCGAACATAATAATGATTGCCCCAAGGAGTGCGAGCACGGCCAACCTTCGTGCATTTATCGGACTGAACATTGACAGGAACAGTGCGCCGCTGACTCCCATAATCACGAAAAACAAATGACGGATAAAAAAGTAAAATGGATCGGTTCCGCCGAGCCGCGCCGCGGCAGACGGACTCGCCGCAAGTGATAAAATTAAACCCGCCAATATGAGCGTTCCAAAAATAGCCAACATGACGCGATCAATACTGCGCCACCACTCCATTAAGAACGATCTGTTCGTTCGATTCATGCAGCGCGACCTTTGGC
>CALKXN010000188.1 GCA_938003555.1 uncultured Robiginitomaculum sp.
CAAGGACAGCGCAGCAGTGATTTATCACAACTTAGATTTCAACAATCCGTCGAAGGCGGCCGCGGCGGCATATTTGTTATTAATTTACACGAAAACACGGTCTTTATGAATCGCTCTCTCGCGCGGTTTCTAGGAATGAACGAGGAAGACCAAGACATCACGATGTCACAATTCTTAGGGCTGATCGAAACTGAAGATCGTGAGAGACTTCTAGCCTCTGTTCGCCGATCGATGATTCAGGGCGCTCTTGAGATTGATGTTCGCGCGGCTCACCGCGCAGTTGTTTTGAAACTTCGCGGAGATACGCAACAGATTGGAAGTGAAAGCGGCGGCACAATTCTTTCCGGTATTGGGACAGATATTACAGAACAACGCGGCGCACAAAATCGCCTACAGCTTGCTGAGGCTCGCCTTTATGACGCCCTAAACTCCATGACGAACTCATTTGTCGTATGGGATCGCTTACATCGCCTGCTTCTATGGAACGGGAAATTTGAAGACTTTTTTGGATTTGCTCCCGGGCAACTGCAAGTTGGTCAAGAACAACATCTCGTAGAGCATATAGCGCACAAGCAAATTAAAGATATATTCCAAGTTAATGATAGCGACACTGATGATGATATTGAGATACTCCTCAATGACGGGCGCTGGATTCGCTATGTTGAGACGCCAACAGCGGATGGTAGTGTCGTCTCTATTGGGACAGATATCACTGAAATTCGACAGCGCGAAGAGCAATTGCGTAGCAATGATGGCGCTCTACGAAATACTGTTGATGTGCTGCGTAAATCTCAGGCTCGCATTTTAGAACTTGCGGATAATTATGAGCAAGAAAAAATCCGAGCCGAAGAAGCCAGCCAATCCAAATCGGACTTCCTAGCCAATATGAGTCATGAGCTGCGCACGCCGCTCAATGCGATTAATGGCTTCTCTGATATTATGAAAAAAGAAATGTTCGGGCCGCTCGGTGATCCGCGCTATAAAGAATATATTTCTGATATTCTTTTCTCCGGCCAGCATCTTCTGTCTTTGATCAACGACATTCTGGATATGTCCAAAATTGAAGCGGGTAAAATGACGCTCAACACAGACATGATCCGTGTTGGGGATATGATTACGCAAGTTTTACGTATTGTTCGCGGCCGCGCCGAAGACAGTAAATTAAAACTTCTTTATGATAACTCCGGCGAAAAATCCGTTGAAGCTGATCCGCGTGCTGTCAAACAAATTCTCCTGAATTTGATTACCAATGCGATCAAATTCACTCCCGAAGGCGGCACGGTTCGCGTCGAAGTTATTGAAAAACAAGCTGGGGTCATTGTGAAAATTATTGATAGCGGCATCGGCATTTCACAGGAAGATATTGAAAGATTAGCTAAGCCTTTCGAACAAGTCGACAAAGAGGCCTCTAAGCAGACCGAGGGCACGGGCCTTGGTCTTGCGCTCTCCAAATCTTTTGTTGAGCTCCATGGCGGTAATTTCAAAATGGAAAGCGAGCCGGGGCAAGGCACGACCGTTATGTTTACCCTGCCAAACACGCCGCCTGTGCGCGAAGAAACGGATACAGAAGAAGAAGTTGGTTATGAGATCAACCGTCTTGCCCAAGACATTGCGGATGTTTTAGCGGGTAGCGAAGGCTCTCAACAAGCTACGCCAGCCCCTGTTTCATTGTCTCCACAGCTTCTTGGGGCCGCGCCTTTGCAAAACCCGCCTTTAGCGCAGCCTGCACAAGCCGCCACGCCGTTACCGCCAATGCCCGCTCCGCCGTCTGCCGCTTAAACCTTACCAAAATTGCGTTCAAATATTTGCTCGGTTTCGACAAGATGTAGGTGATATCTATACGTTAGAGCTTCAAAGTCTGACTCTCCAACGACATAGCACAGATGCTCTTTTAAACGGTCTGTCGCAGCACTTTCGTCAAATATACCGTCAAGGCATATCGCAAAACACTGACGCAGACCTTCTAGAAAATCATAGGCTGCAGTAAGGTTGCTGCACTCTTTTGAGGTTAAATATCCGGCGCCTTTAAGCGGTTGTAATGCATCGCGAATATGCCCCGTAACGGGAAGCCCCTGACGCGCGGCAATCAAACTCAGCCCTTGAACAATAAATTCCAGGTCAATTCGCCCCCCCCGCACTCTTTTAATATCCCAAGTGCTCCGCGCAGGTTTTTCAGCCCAAAGACGTTTGCGCATATCAAGAATATCCGCTTTAATTTTTTCTTCTGCTCCAGCAGTTTGAAGTACGTCTGATATCCGGCTTGATAGATCTGCCTTATAGGCCTCAGACGACGCGGCAACGACCCGGGCGCGCGTCAGGGCCATATATTCCCACGTCCATGCTTGATCCAAGTAATAAAGATCAAATGCCTTTTGGCTTACGGTTATAGGCCCTGCCCCGCCGCTTGGGCGAAGGGCCATATCAACGTCATAGAGCGGCCCATCTTCAGTTGTCGCCGTCATGTAACGAATGAGGCGTTTGGTCATTCGCGCCGCAAATCTATGACCATCATTGGAAGCGTCATCACAGCGGTAAAGCACCATCAAATCTAAATCTGAAAGCTGAGACATTTCTTGACTACCCATTTTTCCCAGAGCGATGACAGCGTAGTCTATATCAGCCGGGACAACCAAGCTTTGACTCACATTGGCAAAGGCCTGCGGCACGAGAATCTGCACGGCGCGGTCCGCTTGTCGGGTGTAGCGCAGGGCCGAATCCAGCGGTGACAAAGCTTGAGTGAGCAACCCTGCCCCCGTTTCGAAATGGTTCTCTGCGGTTTCTAATCGCAAATAACTCATCGCAGTTTCCGGATCATCAAAATCGATATGACGCTCTTCGGTTTCAGCGCGGATAGGCTCGATGAGAACATATAGACTTTCAGGTCGCTCAGCTAAGGCTCCAGCGAGTTTGGGGGCTAACGCCACGAGATTGATCATCATGGCCATTATTTCAGGTTTAGCCGCAAACATTGACAACACAGTTACCCCCGTGCGCAAGCCCGTTAGGAAATCTGAAAATCTATAAAACGCCTCATCCGGTTGGCCACTGTCGCGGCACGCCACAAGAATTTTTGGCGCGAGTTTGGTTAAAAGCTCGCGCGCCCTCGGCGTGCGCGTTGCTGCGATCCGTCCGCCAAGCCAGGCCGAAATTTCATGCCAAATATATTTGCCGCGTGAAAACCCCAGTCTGCGAAGTGTCTCAAGCGTATCAGGCTCTGGCTCAACGCCGGTAAACATCAAGCTCCCTTCATCAAGAGCAAGCGAGTCATCACCGGAGTATAAGGCACTATAAGCCGCATGTACGCGCGTCAGAACATCTTTGACCGCCGCGTCAAACGCGAGCAGCGATGAATAGCCCATCATCCATGCAATCGTTTCACGCCGCGCTTCATCTATAGGTAAAATATGGTCTTGCGCATCGTCCATCATTTGAATGCGATGTTCGATATTGCGTAAAAACGCATAGTCACTTTGCATATTGTTTTGGATTTGCGCGGAAACGACATCAAATGTCGCGAGCGCGGACAGCGCATTATCTGTGCGCGGCGTGCGCAGCTCTTTACGGCGACCGCCATGTATCAGCTGCTGTGTCTGCGTGAAAAACTCAATTGAGCGAATACCGCCCCGTCCCAATTTTATATTGTGATCTGCCGACTTAATCTTTGCGCGGTCTCCGGTAGATTGAATTTGCCGGGCCATTGCCGAGATATCTGCGATGGCAGCAAAATCTAAATTTTTACGCCAAATATAGGGCGCCAAAACATTGGCGATAAAGGCATTCCCCTGCGCCGCGTCCCCCGCGCATACGCGAGCTTTGATCATCGCCGCCCGTTCCCAATTTTGACCCAAAACTTCGTAATAGCGCTCCGCAAGATAGGTCGAGATCGCCACGCTATTAGAGCGGGGGTCGGGGCGTAGCCGAAGGTCAACCCGAAAAACATAGCCGTCACCATCAAGCGTATCAATTATTCGCGTGCAGCGCTGGACAATACGAATGACTTGTTTTTCTAAGCCCTTATCCAAATTCAGTTTGACGACGTCAGGGTCATAGAAAAATATAATGTCTATATCAGAGCTATAATTTAACTCCTGGCCTCCATATTTTCCTAACGCCAAGACAAATATGCCTTTGGGCGCGCGCGCCAGTCCGGCCCTCTGCGCCGCATGCCCTAGAGCCGATTGCATCGCTGCATCCGCGAAATCAGATAGATGTTTCGTAACTGTTTCCCAGTCCCACAACCGAGCTAGATCGCATAAGGCACAAAGCAAATGTATGTGAGCTTTGCACTGGCGCAATGCGGCCATCAATTCAGCTTCATCTTTGATATGATGCGTTGCTGCGGTCTCTTTGATAATATCGGCGATTATGTCTTCAGGAGCGCGGGCGCGTAGCGCGGTAAGTAGCTCATCCTGCTCTGATATTAAACGGCTTAAATAGGGAACGCGGCTCTTAACCCCCGTGACAAATTCATCAAAACTATGACAGTCGAGTGCACCAAAATCTGCCCGATCTGAAAACAGCCCGTGCATATCTACCCTTTATGGCGCGGAAATATGAGCTCAGAGCGCAGGCCCGGACGCTCTTCTGTCTCTCCGAAACCTTTGCCGAGTTTAAATTTCGCGCGGTGCAAATCTGCAATCGCAGTCACCAAAGACAATCCCAAACCGGAACCGGGCCGCGAGCGCGAATCTTCTAGGCGCACAAAACGCTCTTTAACGCGTTCGCGCTGCGCCTCGGGAATGCCCGGCCCGTCATCAATCACGGCGATCACAATGCGCCCATGCTTGTTGCGC
>CALKXN010000189.1 GCA_938003555.1 uncultured Robiginitomaculum sp.
GGGGAAAGACGGGCCGTTATCTGATGCGGTCGGGAGGGAGTGTGCATCAGCGGGAGCGTGTGGTTACGCCCCGGTAAAGTGGATTTAATATTTTACGCTGCACCCATAAGGCTCGGACTGCGCTTTCGCTGGGGCCTCGCCCTTAGCCACGGCTTCGAGCGCCGCCGTGACATAATTTGTTGAGGTCGCAATAACTGCCGGGTTGGAACTGCGGTTACTGTCAATCGCGCCTTGATAAATGAGATGGCCTTCGCCGTTAATGACATACATATGCGGCGTTGTTTTGGCATTATAGAGCCGCCCAATATCACCCGCGGGATCAAGTAACACGGCCGTTGGCGATGCCCCGCGATCCGTCGTCAGCGCATTTGCGCCTGCGCCGTCAACATGGCCTTGCTTGCCAGGAGCAGAAGAAATGACGGAGAGCCAAACCACGCCATTATCCGTGGCCGCTTTTTGGATCGCTTGCATATTGCCGCTGCTGTAATGCTTTACAACATAGGGACAGCCATGATTTGTCCATTCAAGCACAACGGTTTTACCCGCAAAGTCGGATAGATTATGCGAGACGCCATTGCTGTCGACGGCTGTAAATTCAGGAGCAGGAGCGCCTGTTTTTACGCTCGCCATAGCGGGCAAAGAAAGCGCCATAGCAGAAGCGGCGGTGAGCGTCAGTAAAGTGCGGCGGATCATAAGTCTCTCCAAATTAAAAGGTCGGGTATTGCCCAGCTGTGAGATTATATACGCGTGATAAGGCCTTTGGTTCAATCCCCTCACACCGATGTGAAGCCAATTGTGATAAGACTAACCGCCTTGTAATGTCTCGATAACCTTCGCCGCGAGCAAGACTTGCGGCAGAACCTGCGCGCTGGCGGGATCATGCGTCTCGCCATCCGCGAGCGGCGGGAAATAGAGATAGAGCGGCACGCCTGCGCGGCCATAGCGGCGAAGCTCTGCAGAGATCACATCGTTGCGATTTGTCCAATCCGCAACGAGAAACGCTGTATTCGTTTCAACAAAGGCCGCCGCCACGTCCTTATCGGCTAAAGCGCCGCGTTCATTGACCTTGCAGGTCACGCACCACGCCGCGGTGAAATCAACAAAGACAGCTTGCCCATCTGCGCGCAACTGCGCGACGGTTTCAGGCGACCATGCCGCTTTGGGGTAACCCTTATCTGCGGCAAGACTGACGGTGCCTGCATCAGTTTCCAGCGTAAAGGGCAAAATGACTGCGCCGATAAACGCTGCAACAGCGAAGATTTTAAACACAGCCGATTTACGCCGCAAAAACCAAATGCCGAGTCCCGCAAGCAGCATCGCGATCAAGACGCGGCCTTCGCCGCCCGGTATAGTTTGCTGACTGACGACCCAAACCAAATAGATCGCTGTGGCAAACATAGGGAAGGCCAGAACTTCTTGGAAGGTCTTCATCCACGGGCCGGGCTTGGGCAGACGTTGTAGAATTTTAGGCATGTAGCATAATATCAAAAACGGTAGCGCAAAGCCCAAAGCGAGCGCCGCAAATACAGCAATCATAGACATGATCGGCGCAGCCAGCGCATAGCCAATCGCGCCCGCCATGAAGGGGGCGGTGCACGGCGTGGCGACAATAACAGCGAGCGCGCCAGTAAAAAATGATCCGCCAAGGCTATGATTGGCTGTAAGGTCTTGGCCAGTATTTTGCCATGGCCCTGAAATTTCAAACATACCCAAAAAATTTAAGCCAATGAGGAACATGAGCACCGCGAGCAGCGCGGGAATAGCCGGATTTTGGAACTGAAATCCCCAACCGACAAGCTGCCCTGTCGATTTAATCGCAATCAATATGGCGACCAGCAGCGCAAATGTTGCAAAGACGCCCGCCGTATAGGCCCAGCCTTTGGCGCGAATTTGCGACGCTGACATGTCCCCGCATTTGGCAAAGGATAACGCTTTGATGGAAATGACCGGAAAGACGCACGGCATAAGATTCAAGATAAGGCCGCCAATAAGCGCGAATAAAAATGCGATGCCAAAGCTTGGCCCCGCATTCGCCATTCTCGGCGCGGACGGCATCGCAGCAAGACCTACATCAAGCGGCGCGCCGGGGCGCGCGGTCATTTGCACGCCAGTGTATTTGCCGTCTTTGTAAAAGGCCAAAATGAAGGGGATATTCGCCTCTACGCCGTTTTCCGTTTTAAATCCTGGAGTCATTTGAACGCGCAGGCCTTGCGGGCCAAGGCGCGGCATTTGCGGCGCGCTAGGCGAAATAAAGCTTTGCGTAT
This sequence comes from uncultured Robiginitomaculum sp., assembly GCA_938003555.1. Lineage (GTDB taxonomy): Bacteria > Pseudomonadota > Alphaproteobacteria > Caulobacterales > Maricaulaceae > Robiginitomaculum. Next base: position 2,265 of record CALKXN010000189.1, read on the forward strand.
TGGGGAAAATATAAGGATCAGAAATAATGCCGTCAGCAAAATCCATAGACGCAATATCAATGAGTAATTTGCCATCTTCAAGATAAGTGCTGGCCTGAATGTCAACGGTCTGCGGGACATCTTTCAGCGTGCGGGCAATATTACTGCTCCAGCGATTATCCACGACAGCTTCGCCAATAGGCAGCGCAATTTGAAACGGCACTGTACGCGGGATGCAGAGCGTCTCACAGACCAGAGCGTAAGTTTCACCGGATAAATTTAAAATATCGCCGGGCTTTAAATCCTCGCTCGCCGTAATTTGAACGGGAAAGAGCGGGCGGCCTTCATAGCCATAATTGATAATTTGAATATCATCAGACCCAGTCATGACCCAGCTAGGCGTTGTCCAAATAATTGGCCCGGTCGTGAAATCTTCACTGGCGTCCAAATCCAGTTGAAAACTCTCGCCGCTATCGCCGGGATTTTGCCAATAGACATGCCATTTATCATCCATCGCCCATTCCACGGCCAGATAAAATGTTTGGCCCGGCGCGACCGTGTCATGATCTGTGACAATAGTGACGCGCGATTCTTCGATCGTCACCGTATCCGTTTGCTCGGCGCTGGCCGGCATTGCCGGCATGAGAGCCATCAACCAGATGGATAGTGTTAAAATTATATAGCGCATAAAAGCTCCTTGAAGCCCTCATATAAATGTGGCGTTAAATTCTCAATATAACATTTCGTGAGGTAAACCCATTGTGATGTTGCGGTGAGTGGCAAGCAGGGAATGTGAATCAGACAGGCGTCTAAGCCTACACGCTCGCTAAATGCTCGCGCATGCGCCCTTCCGGGCGACTTAGACAAATGCGCGCCGGGTTGGCTGGTCGGCGGCGCGCCGATAAAAATGCGCGGGCTCATTCCGCGAAGTCGCCTCCTTGCTGGAGACCAAGTAGTAAGTGTTTCGCAAAGAGAGACTTCGCGGACAGTATCTCACGGCCCTCCTGTGTCCAGGCATGAGCATCACGCTAAGTCCTATGTCCCAACGCGGGGTCATAGGCCCAAACCCGTTTAACGTAGGCCGTAACCCTACATCGCCCGAATCCAATACTGATCTTCTGAGAACACCGTACGTCGACATCCGGCCCGTCACAAAAGACCATTGGAATATAGGGGAGAACGGGAAGGCGAGGATGTATCTGTTGGGGCTTTATCTATCCTATTGAAATGGCGCGTATATTTCTCGAGGTGAAAGCGGATAA
>CALKXN010000190.1 GCA_938003555.1 uncultured Robiginitomaculum sp.
AAACGTCTCAACAGGCCGCCCAGCAAAGGACAGTGAAGGTTGATGAACCTGCGCCACTGCGTGACATAGACCCTGTCATCACAGTGCCCGATAAATTTATAGATTTTGAAATCGTTGACAGATCAGCCAAAACAATTCGAGCCGGTGAAGATTACACCTATGTCCTTCGCGCTAAATTTGCTGAGGAATTACAAGGACAGGATGCACGTGTTTCCGTTCTCCTTGGCGCTCAGCCCAGGCCTGCTCTTGAATTTAATGGCGAAGACAACATTAATGTCCGTCATAATGAAGAGTTTAAAGTTCGCTTTTTAACATCACCGCGCATCGAAAAATATAAGCCCGCAACACAAGTCAAACTCGTCCTGCTCACCAAGGCGACTTTAGGCGCGGACAATACCAAAACCCACATTCACACTATCACACTGCCAAGAGCCAAAGCCGCTCCGCAGCCTTAAAGGATTAGACATGAAACATACGACTTTAAAAACAAGCGACCAAGGTAAGAAAAATGGCGAAATGTCATGCCCAAATTGCGAATCCAGCATAGCTGTAACATTTTCAGCCCTGCTGGTTGATGGAAAGCTAAAATGCAAAAATCCGGTCTGTAGAACGGTGCTGCATCTTAACCGCGCACAATCCCAAACAGCCATATCCGCAATGCGTGAATTACAACATGGATTGAAAGAGCTGGCTTAGCTTAGGTTGAAATCTGAAAATTTCGGGCTGCGCGCGCGGCGTGAATATTCTCGAGAAGGGCCGGGCCAATTATTTGTGAGGCGGCCTTTGTCCTGATACCAGCTTGCGTCAATCTCTGCCCAAGTCATACGGGATAGTCGGCGTTGCATTTCAGCGTCGAACTCGATTTCAGCAGATTCCTTCACATCTATCGCGCCGTTTTGCGCCTGCCTCATCAGCTTCAAAACGCCCTGAACCTGCGCTTCGATTTTGTAGATAATGGATGTGTGACCCGTATTAGTGTTGGGGCCATAGAGCATGAACAAATTTGGGAAACCGTGAGTCATCAGGCCAAGATAGGCGCTCGCGCCCTCACCCCAATGCTGCTTTAGCGTTTGCCCCTTTGCGCCTTTGATATTGAGCTCTTTCAGAAATGGGTTAGTTATAAAGCCTGTCGCATGGATGATTATGTCATGACTTCGGGTTTCCCCGGCGGCATCAATAATCGCGCAGACTGTAAAGCGCTCAAGTCCTGTTGTGACCAATTCGACATTCGCGCTCGCCAAAGCAGGATAGATTTTGTCGGACAACAAAACCCGTTTTGCGCCAATGGGATAATGCGGCGTGAGAGCTTTGCGCATTTGCGGGTCTTTGATGACCTTACGCATATGGGCCTTCGAAACTGCGGCAAGAATTTTACTGCGCAGTCCTTTGCCTTGAATGACAGGATAAAGGAAAAACTCGCCCGCCGCCCAAATAGAGCCGCGGTAAAGTTTGGCAATGCTCGGCACTTTCACAGCGAGCCATTTTTCAAATTTCGAGTAAGGGCGGTCCCCCTTTGGAATGATCCAATTTGCGCTGCGTTGATAGACAGTTAGAGATTTCACCACAGGCTGCAGCTCAGGTATGAGCTGTATAGCGCTCGCGGCATTGCCGATTACAGCAACATTTTTATGCGTCAGATCAACTTTATGATCCCATTGCGCAGAATGAAATTGCGCGCCTTTAAAATCATTTTGCCCTTTAAAATCACCAAAACGCGGATGGTGAAGTTGACCCACGGCGCTAATTAAGAACTGACAGATCACTAACGTCCCATCGGACAAGATTACAGTCCAGCGTTTTGCGGCCTCGTCAAACACAGCCCCGGACACTTGAGCGTTGAAGCGGCAATGCGCGCGCAGGCCTTCATCATTTGAGAAATTTTCGAGGTAATTTAAAATTTGCGGCTGCTTGGCCCATTTAAAATCCCATGTGGGGTTTGGAGCAAAACTGTAGCTATATAGCGCGCTGGGAACATCACATTCCGCGCCCGGATAAGTATTATGCCGCCACGTCCCGCCCGCGCCGCTCGCCTTGTCAACGATCAGGAAATCATCATCACCGCGCCGCTTCAACTGCGCGCCCATACATAGGCCCGCAAAGCCTGCGCCGATAATAAGTGTTAGAATATGCATGTTATCGCTCGCAGCCATAGGCGCTATTTGCCTTCTTCGCCGCAGATATGAAACAGGTTTTTAAGCCATATTAAATTTATTTGCTCTAATGAATTTAAACCTTGAGTATTCAAACCAGAAGACGAGAGCATGATGACCTCAGAAAAACCGAAAGAAGGCCCTCTCCTTCAATTCATCGTTATTTGCATTGCGCTTATGGGAATTTATATTTTTGGCGGAAGGTTCATTGGCGAGAACCGTTTAAATCTCTCTGATCAAATGACCGTAGGCACAGTCATTGAAAAACAGCGAAGCCGCCGCTCCAACACAGTGCATTATGAATATTCATGCAATGCCAAAAAATGCCTTGCCAGTCATCAAGCCGTCTCTTTACATTATTACAGGCGCCTTAAGATTGGCAGTGAAGTCAACGTCACATATATCAAACGAACGTCAGAGAACCTCACCCGCATAGAAAAACGTACCAGCGTTTATATCTATACTTTGATCATGACGATATTCATGTTTGGCTTGCTTGTTTAT
>CALKXN010000191.1 GCA_938003555.1 uncultured Robiginitomaculum sp.
CGTCGAAAACGGCGCAATCCCAACGGCTTCCGTAAAGACAATCGCCGCTTGAATAATTGCCCAGATGAGGCCGAATTGAAGGAGGCGGTTTTTCCCGCCGGTCACCCAAGCCATCGCCGCAAATAATCCCGACGCGCCGCCGGATGCACCAACCGCCGCGCCGTTACCATTTGTCAGCGACCACCATATCCACTGCGCCAATCCGCCGATAATGATACTGCCCAGGAATACAGCGATGAACCGCGCATGTTTGCGCCACCCTGTCCCTGCCCCGCGGCACGTCGCAATCCCAAAGATCAGGATCATAAAACTATTCATAATGACATGACTAAAATCAACGTGAAAAAAGCCATGAGAGAGCACAGTATAAGGCGCGCTATATTGGCCTTGGCTATAAAATAACGTGCCGTAATCCGACAAGATCCGCGCGGGGCTAAACGGCAAGGCCACGAGGATATGAATGGCCAATAATAACCCGCACAAATAAAGCGGCGATTTTTCACTGACGTTAAACATAGGTTCGCGATTTGACATATTTGATAGGTGGTATGTGTTGCGGGTAATCTCAAGTAAAAAAACCTGTTAGAATCGCCCATAGAGGCTTAAGTCTGTTGAGATTCGGATTGAGGATAGAGCATGCAGTGGTTTGTACAGGTTAGCGGGCAAGTTTACGGCCCCTATGATGACAGCGTGATGCAAAGCTTTGTCAGTGAAGGCCGCGTGACCGCGCTGTCCAAGATCACGAATGATCCATCCGGCGGATTTTATGACGCTGCCGCCTATGACATTTACAATTTTTGGGCCGGAACAGGCCAAGCGCAGGTCAATGCGCCGGACATTCCGATGCATCGGTTTTCAGCGCCTATGGCGCAAGCGCCTCTTGATGTCACGCTCGCAGATGATCCTTCACTTGCAGCCCTTCAAGATGAACTGGTGTTTACAATCATGGCCGAGATCCGCTCTGGCGACACCATGGCTTTTTTACAAACGCTGCAGACCTTTGGCCGCGTCGAGCGCATTGGCGAAACGCTCTGGGCGCTGCGGGGCATTTCGACGGTAGAGCAGCTGCGCAATGCCTTGTCCTCAACACTTGGACGTCAAGACCGCATGTTCATTGTCGACAGCGTGAACAATCGCACCGCATGGTTTAACATCGGCGCGGATTTGGATAAGCGCATTCGCGATTTATGGAATGATGAGTAGCGGCTCGCTTTAATCTGCGTGGCATAGTCTTGCCCCAGCGCATTTATGCGCGCGTCGCGGCGGCCTCATCATATTTATCATGGGGGCTTAGTCGAATTTGGATTGACCGCAAGACTACCTAAACCGCGACTTTACCCGCAATATGCGGATGGGCGTCATAGCCGAAGATTTTGACGTCTTCATATGTGAAGTCATAAATCGATGTGATGTCTTTATTCAGCTTTAAGCGCGGCAGGGGTTTAGGCTCGCGGGTGAGCTGTAACTTAACCTGCTCAAAGTGATTTGAATAAATATGCGCGTCGCCAAATGTGTGAACAAAGTCGCCAAGTTCGAGATCGCAGACCTGTGCCATCATCGCAGTGAGTAGCGCGTAGCTGGCAATGTTAAAGGGCACGCCGAGGAAAATATCTGCGCTGCGTTGGTAAAGCTGGCAGGACAGTTTTCCATCCGCGACATGAAATTGAAACAGACAGTGACAGGGCGGCAGAGCCATGTCGTCGACATCCGCCGGATTCCACGCGCTAACAATATGACGGCGCGAATTAGGATTGGTTTTTATCGCCTCAATGACTTTATCGACTTGGTCAATAACTGCGCCATCCGGGCCTTCCCAGCGGCGCCACTGTTTACCGTAAACCGGGCCAAGATTGCCCTTCTCATCGGCCCATTCATCCCAAATTCGAACGCCATTTTCTTGGAGATATTTGATATTCGTATCCCCGGCGAGAAACCAGATCAGCTCGTGGACGATAGATTTTTTGTGCAGTTTTTTTGTCGTGACCATCGGAAAGCCATCCGCCAGATCAAAACGCATTTGATAGCCAAAGACGCCGCGCGTCCCTGTGCCGGTGCGGTCCATTCGGTCAGTACCATTTTCCATGACGTGAGATAAAAGGTCGAGATATTGCTGCATGGCGCGACCATAGACGATTCTGCGTAATAAAAAAGCGTCCTGATGCGTGACCGCCATCACACAACGCATATGAGAGATTCGTTACCCCCCACTCCACCACGGGCACTACCGCCCATATTGATGGAGTAAATAATGACATATTCTAAAACGAGATTGTTAGCGGGCGCTACTCTGGCCTTCGCGATGATGGCGGCGTCTAGCGCGCAGGCCCAAACGGTAAGCGGCGCAGTTAACGCCGATAATCGCTACATGGTGACCGTGTCCCAAGGCAGCAATAACACAATCATGCACACTGCGCCTGTCAACTATAGCTGGGGCAGCACAGATCGCTTCTCATTTAATATTAACAGCCCTGACATCAAACAGTGCCATGTCAATGTTATCGTCTGGGGCGATGGTCGTGTCGCAGAAGGCTTTGCGGGCACACTGACTGGAAATGGCGGCACAGTTTATTCCGGTAATGGCTTTAACGGCAAAGATAGCGGCATGAATGCCGGCGGCGTTAGCGGCGTGCCCTCCCTAAGCGATCTTAACATTATGTCTCCAGCCACAAGCGGCGGTGTCACCAGCACAGGTCTGGCGTCCGGTCATCAAGTTTGGGGCAATGTCGCCAATAATTATCTCGGTTCAGATTTCGGTGCGTCCTCTGTCCCATCTAATTTCAGCTGGATTCGCCCGGCGACGTTGTCGCCTTCAGATCCCCGGACAAAGAACTACATGGTCTTCTCTACGCCTTGCGCAAATTTGATTAAACCCAAGCCCGTTGCCGTGCATATGCCGGGTGAGCATTATCAGTGCTATAGCCTTGAGAAAGGGGACCGCCTTGAGAAAGAAGAGATCACGATACGAGACCAATTCGGACGCTCTAATGCTGTGCTTGGCACGCCGCGTATGCTCTGTAACCCCTCAAGCAAACGTCATGGTGACAAAGAATACCGCATTGAGAACGAAAAGCGTCATCTCGTCTGTTATGATTACGTAAGTCAGCAAGACACACGCTCGCACAACCTACGCATTAACAATCAATTTGCCCCGGATGAAGTTGTTTCAACCCGTCGACAGATGTTCTGCGTGCCGTCCTCCAAAGAGCATATTGACCGCATAACGGAGCCAAAAGAAACACGTTATGAACGCACACGCCCAGCGCGCCCTGCGCCGCACATACAACGCCGCTAGGGAACATAGCCTATTTGAAGACCCCGGATTTTCGGGGTCTTTTTTAACTTACTCATCATCATGTTAAAATGATCGGCAGCGCGAAGAATTACAATGCAATGCGATCAAGCATATCGCGATAGAGACCGCTATGGTCACCCTGATGGTTCTCCATATCCGGCTTCGTTAAACATCCTTTTGGAGCAATATAGCTATCAATACGTTTCTTAGGCACTTTATGCCACGCGATTACACGCGTTTTGGTTTACGCATCAAATATCATCAATCACAGCCAGCATGGCCGGTAAAACATCGTGGCCGAGCCCCGCGCTGCGTTCTGCGCTCCAACCAAAATCAGCATCCGGATGATTGGCATCATCCTTAAATGGCATCTCGAGCGTGGCTGATAAACACCGGAAACGGTGCGCTGTCCAATTGGTCGCCATCGTCAAATTTGCCGTGCCGGGAGAGGCTGTCCCATAGCCAAATTTACGCTGAAAAGCTGGCGTGGACTTTTCATATTCTGATTGAAATTTATCCAGTAAAGCTTGATCTTTAAGCGTCCAGCCTTCAACGCCCTCAGCGCCCGCAATGAAATTATACGGAAGCGCTTCATCCCCGTGAACATCTAGAGCCAAGTTAACGCCTGTCTCATCCATTTTGTCCATGACAAGTTTGACTTCGGGGCTACGTTCCATTGTGGCAACGCCCCATTCCCGGTTCAAATTTGCGCCCGCCGCATTTGTTCTTAAATTGCCGCGCACGCCGCCATCAGGGTTCATATTGGGGACGACATAAAAACTAGCCTTAGCCAGAAGCGCCTGCGCAACTTTATCATTGCCGTCAGTCAAACGGCCCAAAAAGCCTTCCATCCACCACTCCGCCATTGTTTCTCCGGGATGTTGGCGGGCGTCGACCCAAATGGTTTTACTGCCGCCCGCGACATGAAGAAGGTCGATGTTTTGCCCGTCCAAACTTTGGCCCAGCACGCTGTGCGTCACGCCTTCTTTGGCGGCATGTTCTTTAATGAGCGCATGATGCCGCGCCATGGGGTAAGGCGCAAAATAAGCATACCATACCGTATCATGTGAGGGCGTGTGTAAAATTGTGAGAACGCCATTCTCATAACTTGTCGGAACTCGAAACCATGTTTCATCATCATAACTGGCGCAGGCTGAATAATTCTCCCACCCGCTTTTAAAAGCAGCCTCACCCGCATTTTCCAGCCCCATATTTAGCGTTCGCCCTTGCACGCCATCCACGCGGTAATAAAACCACTGGAAAAAATCTGAAGCATTATCTTTCTCAATATTGAGACGAATTTTATCAGGAGTCTTAGAATCAATGACGTGAATATTGCCGCCGTCAAAATCAGATGTAATTTTCATGTCATGCGCCTCACTTTATATATTTTTACAACGCCTTGCACAGATTCTTAGAGCCTGACTAGCCATTGCGTTCATATTCGAAATCATGAGGCGCGCTCGCAGCGGCAATGATCGCCCCGGGAATTTCTGGCGCGTCCAGACCTTTCCAAAAAATGCGCCAATCCCCGCTAACCTGCATGCCGTCACACGCATTCATATACCAATTATTGAACGGGTTTGCTTCGCGCGAACGCCAGAAAAAAGCTGGAATTTCGGTGCAGGATTGCTCCCAAATATCGCGAGCGATACCTTCGCCTTGCGCCTCACGATTCACCCAAAATTTAGAGAGATAAGGCAGCCCTGACAGCTCGTTAAATATCGCGCCGCCTCTAAAGTTCTTCTCGATGAGTATGCGGTGTATTGGCCGTTTAAAAAACGCTTTATCGAGCGGCTTGGAAAAGGCCTCCTCAATACCGCTGCGTAGGGCATGGATGTCCAGCCCGTCATAAGTTGCGTGAGAGTTTATCTCTGCGGCGCGGCGCATCAAAGTACCCGACCCCGTCGTCGTGAACAACTCAGCGAGCAGGTTCAGCGGCGAGGCCATCACATAGCT
>CALKXN010000192.1 GCA_938003555.1 uncultured Robiginitomaculum sp.
TCAAAGAAGAGGAGAAACAAGATGACATTTGCAACCCGAATCTTTCTTATTATTCTATTTTCAGTTTTGTGCGCTTGTAGCGGAGTGAGCAAAGTAAGTTTAGAAGAGGAGGCCTTTTTAACTCCTGAGAAATTTGTTGGAGACACGCCAAAAATGTGTGGCTATTTAATTTACAGTTCTGAAGACCATAATTTTTATCCTAGTAATAATGAATTACGAGATAGGGAATTTGGACTAGGCGTGACGCAAGGAAAGTTATCTGAAAAGTATCTTGAAAGCCTAGATGGACGGTATGTTTGTTTGTCTGGGAGGCTTTATAAGCGTGGTTGCGGTCGCGATTTAATATGCACAGATTCCACACACGAATTTGCGCTTGAGGTTGATGGGGTAAGAAAAAAAGGGTCAGAATAGTTGTAGAGCAAGATAAAGCGAGTGCGTCCTTCTGGCCCACTTCGACGCTAAAGCTCTGTTTTGCAGCCTGTACCCGCGCAGGCGGGTGACTTATTTACTGGGCCAAAGTGACACCACTTTTGCATCACCTTGGGCCACGAGTGACACTATCCCAGAACCCTGCAGAATCCTCTATTTTACTACCTCTTTCCAATCGGGACTCTTGAGCCAAAATCTGCTATGTTGCATCGGATGTTAAATGCTGCCGCCTATTCTAACCGCTGCGGGCCGGATAAATCCGTCCCTTCGCGGCGCACCCGTCAATCGATTCACAGGATCGATTGCCACGCTGCGTATGTGAAACAGGACGGCAAAACGGTTGCCCGCATCAATAAGGGCGTGATAGAGTTCTAATATGGCTTGTGTCATATAACGTCATTGTACCAAATATCCGCAATATAGAAAACGGCACCCCAATGGGATGCCATAAGATTAATACTACTCCCGAAACATGATGGTCAGGACGCGTTTTGTTTTAGCCGGATCACTGGCGTCATCTGAGCCACCTCTCAGATCAGGGGCGTAATAATCAATTTTCCAAAACAGCTTATGATCCTCGACCTCAAACGCTCCAAAATCATGCTCTTCGTGCGGGTCGTTATCAGGTGTGAAAGTGTTAAACCGCTTTACGGCCACAATGATCTCTTTGAGGGTCTCTTCATTAAGATCACTTACGCCGCGCGTCATGACGACTCTGCCGCCAAGGCCGGATTGTCTAAAGGTGTCATTAAGCTCGCGGATGCGGGCGGTCTTTTCTTTACTCATAGGATTTCCTCGCTTCACCGCGCACAACGGATATGTAGCGGGCGGGGTCGGCGAGAAAAGCACGACCTATAGTATATCAGCTGATGCGCCTTTGCTATTTTGCCACCCTGAATGAAAAGGGAGGCGGGTTTGCACGTCAGTCTTGATCTTGAATAAAAACGTCCCCGCTGAAAAAGACTTGCGCTCCAGACGCGCGATAGCGTTTTGAATGTTCTTAACCCGCTCTTGTGATGTGGTGATGGTGAGCACCCTAAACCCTGTCATATTAAACCGCCTTAGCGCAAGTTCGCGCTCAAATGTATCGGCGTAACTTAGAATTTTGCGAAGATATGATGTCTGGCTCATATCACGCCGCGTAACAGGCATTGTGCCGCGGTCAATCTCAACAAAGAAATATCTCTCATTGCGTTCTGCGGGTTGCTCATCACTACGAATGCCAAAGACATAATCAGGCACAATCATAATGTCATGACGCTGACCCTTAGTCGTAATCTGCGTTCTCCACCTAAATGGATATTTAGCGCGTCGCGTCTCTGAAGGGGAGCGAGCCAGGATTTCAGCTTGATCTATCAGGGTTAAGCTCGGCGCAGCGCCGCACATCGCTTCAATCTCAATCATAAAATCAGATATACTGAGTGTGTGCTCTATATGCCGCTCGCGCACGCGGCGGTTCTTCTCCGTCCAATAAACACTTGGCGGCATATTGATGCCAAAGCGCTCTGATAAAAGCGCAGCGCCCTTATTGCCTGGCGCGTAAACAGTGGGGCGTTTATCGGCATATGAGAATATCGCCGCCTGCGCTTTGGGCCGGTCTACATATTTATGATCATATAAAAGACGCAAGCGCGCATTCATGCCCCAGCGGCTTTCGGTCTGAGTCAAGGTTTGCAAATGATCCGTGGTCAGGAACCTATATTTATGAAGCGCCTTTAGGATTATCGCGTCACGATCTGTAAGTGTAATAGGGCGAGAGTGTTTGCGTTTGAGGCATGATGTTTTTGGTTTTGCTTTATCCATGGTGTTTTGAGGTGAGCCAGCGGTGAAGCCTTGCTTCAACGCTCGCGCGCGGCTTACCAAATCGGGTGCGCGAATTATTGATCACGGCCTGCCTGGCCCGTACGGCGTTTCAAGATTATACCTGACAGCCTGACGGGCTCCATAGAGATACCTCCCTCAATATAGCGCACGAGCATATCACCGCGCCCTTGCTCGCGCAGGGTTTGTGAATTGAACGGCTGGCTCTCAATGGCAAGCGTCTCAGCGTCGCTTCCGCCAAGGGTAAACATGATCAGATTTCCGACATTGCCGAGAATGGCCTTGCGCACTTTGTCTGAGAGCTGATCGAGGTATTGATGCGCGATCACTAAAGATAGGCGATACTTACGCGCTTCACTGACAATGCTATCAAAGGCGTCCGTGGTGAAATTCTGAAACTCATCAATATAAAGACTAAAATCGGCGCGCTCATCTTCGGCAATAGCCGCGCGCTTCATGGCCTCTTGCTGAATGGCGCAGACCAGAAGCGAGCCCAGCAGGTTCGTCATGTCCTCGCCTAAAACGCCCTTGGACAAATTCACGATCAGGATTTTTCGGTTATCCATGACGTAGGATAAATCAAATGTGCTGCGGCTTTGGCCTAAGATATTTCGCATGACGGGACTTCGCGCAAAGGCTCCCATTTTATTGAGGATGGGAGATATGATCTCAGCACGCTGCCGATCATTATAGCGCGCGAACTCATCCTCCCAAAAGGTCAGCACGATAGGATCAGCAACAAGCCTTAAAACCCGCTTACGAAAGCGCGTATCGGTTAGCATTTTTGGAATAGCTAAAAGT
>CALKXN010000193.1 GCA_938003555.1 uncultured Robiginitomaculum sp.
TTTTCCGGCGGACGGCCAAGGGCGGCCTTGTCATCGGTCTCAACAATGGGGCGTTCGATCAAAATCGGATTGAGCGCCATGGCTGATAAAAGCTGGCCTTGCGGGGCCGTCGCAAGGGCTTGGGCCCTAAATATCGCCTCACCTGTGCGCATCATGTCTTTATAATCGGTAATACCCATTTTCTCCGACAGTTTTTTAAGCTCGCGCGGCTCCATCGGTTTTTGAAGATATTCAACGACCTGGGGATCATGACCGTTTTCTTTTAAAAGGGCCAAAGTTTCGCGGGATTTACTGCAACGGGGATTGTGATATATTTTAAGCATAGGCCACCTTAGCAAGTGCAAAGGCAGTTGAAAAGTCCTCATCAATCCGCCAAGCGGTTTAAATGAAACGCGTTCTTATCATATCATCTTGGGTTGCCGCCAGTCAGGTCGGCGCGCGCACCTCCGCTTATGCGCTGGGGGCATTAGGTATCGAGACCGTTATATTGCCAACGACTCAAATGGGGCGGCATCCCGGATGGGGCGCGCCCGGCGGCGGGGTCACGGATCCATCGCGGCTGCGCGACCTTGCGGCGGGCGTAGACGCGCAGAATTTACATTTTGACGCCGTGCTGACCGGATATATGGGCCATGTGGATCATATTGTTCTGGCGGGCGAGATTATCACCGCGCAGCGCAAAGCCAACCCTGACCTGCGCGTGCTTGTTGACCCCATAATGGGGGATCACCCCGGCGGGCTTTATGTTGATCCGCTCATTGCCCATGCCATCAAGACATATCTTATACCGCTGGCTGATATTATAACGCCCAATTTATGGGAGCTTGATTACCTGACCGATCATGACGCGCATCCCGCCGGGCCCGATAGCGTCGTCGTCACATCTGTCCCAATGGACAAAGACGCCATTGGCGCGAAATTATATGCCGGCGAAACATATGCCGTGAGCCATCCCATATTGGATCGCGTGCCGCGCGGGAGCGGCGATTTACTTGCTGCTCTATATTTGGGACACATTATAAATGGCCTGCCGCAAAAAGCGGCGCTTACCAAAGCCGTCATGACAACATTTGAAACATTAAAGCACTCAGTGGCCGCACAGCGCGACGAGCTTGTCCTTGTCGGCGCAGATTTATCAGGAACACATTATGACATCTGACATTATTCACGGGAGCGCCGCGCGCGGGTTTGAAACTGTCCGCGATATCTTTGCTGAGCACTTTGAAAGCGGCCAAGAGATCGGCGCGGGATTTTGCATATATAAAGACGGCGCGCCGCTGGTCGATCTGTGGGGCGGGCATCAAGACCGGCAGAAAACGAAACCATGGGAGCGCGGCACGCTGATCGGCGTATTCTCTTGCACGAAATTCGTCACGGCCTGTGTTGCCGCACTTTGCGCGGAGCGCGGGCAATTTGGCTATGATGATAAAGTGGCCGACCACTGGCCAGACTTTGCGCAAAATGGCAAAGGCGATGTCACCATTGCGCAGCTTCTCTCGCATCAAGCGGGATTATCCGGCATTACCGACCCGCAATGGCAAGCCAGCGATTGGTTTGACCGTGATAAACTCGAGGCAACCCTCGCCGCGCAAGCGCCGCTCTTTACCCCTGGAAGCGTCAGCGGCTATCACCCTGTCACCTTCGGCCCATTGGTCGACGCGGTCATTCGCCGGGCGAGCGGGCGCACGATTGGGCAAATTCTGCGCGAGGATATTGCAGGCCCGCTGGGCATCGACTTTCATCTCGGCCTGCCCGAGGCAGAGCACGTTCGCTGCGCCGATTTGCGCAAACCCAGCGCCATGGCCGATTTCGGCGAGCCAAATGCCGCCACCAAAGCCGCATTCTTTAATAAACATGGCAGCCCGGGCGGACGCGGCATAACGCAATGGCGCGAAACAGAATTTGGTGGCTCAAACGGACATGGCACCGCCAAGAGCCTAGCGCGCATTGCGCAAATCGTTCTGGACGGCACAGTTGAAGGCACGCAGCTACTATCAGAGAAGACCCTTTCAGAATTTACAACGCCGCGCATTTCGGGCCCAAATCTGGTGCTCCCTTTCGCGCTGACACTGGCCGCAGGCATTATGAAAAATACGCCCAATCATTTTTACGGACCAAGCGATGACTGCTTTGGCCATAGCGGCTGGGGCGGCTCTTGTGTTTGGGCCGACCGCGACACGGGCCTGACCGGGGCCTATGTCATGAATAAAATGAGCAATCATTTGCTCGGTGATCCGCGCCCGCGCGCATTGATCGAGGCCGTTTACGCCGCGCTTTAACTCAGCTCCTGCCGTGCGAGCCATCCCAGCATAATATGGGCCAGCTGCTCCGGCTGCTCCCACATCGCCCAGTGGCCTGAGCCGTGCAGAACTTCGCGGGTCAAATCCGGAACCATATCGACCATGGGATCCGTCAAACTTTGCGGAAGCAGTAAATCCCGATCAGGGCTGATCATCAATGTCGGCTGCGCAATCTCATCATCCAGCGCCGCCGCAAATTCCCAATTTGCGCGCGTATTGCGATAGAGAGCAATCCCGCCGCTAAAGCCCGTTTTGCTATAAGCTT